>NZ_DJJJ01000003.1:0-4040 GCF_002434085.1 Acinetobacter sp. UBA6571
GCGCTAGAACTTGGTGTTTATGGTATTACTGTAAATTCGATTGCACCGGGTCCAATAGAAACAGAGCTTTTCACCGCAGCTAACCCACCCGATTCACCCGTAACGCAACAGATTTTACAAAGTATTCCTGTAAAACGACTGGGACAACCTTCAGATATTGCACATGCATGTTCATATTTTTTAAGTGATGAAGCAAGTTTTGTTACAGGCCAGACTCTATACGTGTGTGGCGGTATGAGTATCGGAGCAACTCCAGTCTAAATAAATTTACTAAGGAAAAAGTATCATGAGAAGATGGTTACAACGTCCTAAGGGATCAAATTGGGGAGATTTTGGTGATGATGATCGTATTGGTCGTTTAAACTTAATTAACGCTGAAAAAGTACTTGAAGGTATCCGAGAGGTTAAAGAAGGAAAAACTTTTTGCTTAAGTTTACCATTGGACTATCCTGGTGGTAATGCACTAAATATAAATAGAAATCCTCCAATTCTTCGTCCATTACAACGATATGGTAAAGTCAATTTTAACTGTGAAATGAATCAATTTGATCATGAAATCTCTGATGTCATGAGTGACGACTTAGCTATTTTACACTTGCAGTATTCCACACAATGGGACGCTTTCGCTCATGTAGGTACTATGTTTGACCTATATAAAAATGGAGAAGAAGAAGCAGCTTACTATAATGGATTTTCCGCAAGAGATTCTATGATCTATCCTGATTGCTTAGAAGATACTGGCCTCCAAAATATAAAAAGCCAAAGCACGTCCTCTGCAATAAAATTAGGTATCGAACATCTAGCTGAACATGGTTTACAAGGCCGGGCTGTAATGATTGATTTAGCTCATCATCTTGGTACAGAAAGGACTAATGTCGGATATGAAATTATTAAAGATATTATTGAAAAGGATCAATTAAAAATTGGCGTAGGAGATATTCTCTGTTTACATACAGGTTATGCAGAAGCACTATTAAAAATGAATAAGTCTCCCAATATTAAAGTTCTAAATCGAACCGGCGCTGTATTAAATGGTGGCGATCCAAAGTTATTGGAATGGATTACAGATTCAGGAATTGCTGCAATAGCTGCTGATAATTACTCAGTTGAAGAATTTCCATATAGCCAAAGACAGTCTTGCTGTTCAGCCTTACCTTTACATCAACATTGTCTATTTAAACTTGGAATTCCTTTAGGTGAGTTATGGTATTTATCTGATTTAGCTAAATATTTAAGAACTCATCATCGGTCTAGCTTTTTATTAACGGCTCCTCCATTACGTTTGACAGGAGCTGTGGGGTCTCCAGTTACGCCTATTGCAACTGTTTAAGATTGAAGAGCATTATTAGAAACTAATTTTCCAAGCTCCTCTAGACCTAGAAGTATTGATTAATGATAGATAAAGAAAACTAAAAAATATCTAAAATTCACTCTATCATTATATTAGCTTTCCGATTGAGATGGTGTCAGTTTAACTTGGAATAAATATCCATTAAAAACTTAGCATTAGCTTAAAATTCAATCTGGATTTATACTCAATTTTACCCTTCCTTTATAAACTTTTAATAACCAAGGCAATACGCAAACAATACTATGGCTACAGGACGCAAGAAACGTCAATACTTAACTTTAGTCATGGCCGATGACCTAAAGAAGATCGACCTTCAGCATATCGACCAGACTAATGAATCAGATCTCAATCTACTTGTTCGGATCTCAAAGCAAAATGACGCTGAAATGGTGATTAAAAAGATCGTTTACTAATTTTTAAAACTGGTACCGCAAAAACTGCTTCTGGTAAAGATTTACCATTAATCACCATTACCCGTAAAAATGGCGACCAATTCCGTTATTCAAAGCAAGACCGTGACTCAGACTATACGGGTGTATCTACAAGCTACCATGTCACTGGTAAAGCCAAACGTGAAAAGGTTATCACTGGTGAGAAAGGCAAGGTGAAACACTTAAAAGGGACATTTACCAACAAAGTCGAAGCTGAACGTGTGAGTGCTGCGAAGATGGCTGAGATTAAGCGCCAAATGGCGAAATTCAGTATCAATTTAGCGTATGGTGTACCACAGATCAGTACAGGGTCCCCCATTAAGCTTCAGGGCTTTAAAGCTGAGGTAGACTAGCTGAAGTGGATCGTTGAAAAAGCTACGCATAATTACTCTATAAGTGGTTTAGCTACACAGCTCGAATTTGGGACATCTTTAAAATAAGGTCTTTAATATATACACTTAACCTAGACTAAAGTTATGATGACATAAATTATTCATTGTTACTGATATATTATAAAAATCACTAATTCCATATAATAAATTCAGGGGAAAATAATGCCTGTAGCATCTAAAATATGTGAGCTTCTAAATAATAAAAGTAAACCAAACTGGTGGCGATTCACCATAAATCGAGCCATTGAATGTGGTGAGTTATCATCTGTAGAACTTGAGGAAGCATATTTAATTGCTAAAATGGAATTTGGACTAGAAGAAAAGTGTGCAAACTACCCTTCATTAACTAAGCCAGTAGAACTTACGGGTTATCATGAAGAAGTAGAAGAGACAAGATTAGTTTCTATTGGAAATACAACTAATATCTCAAATCTTGTATCACAAAAAAAATTGAATTTTCAACTACTGGATTAACAGTTATTTATGGGCATAATGGAGCTGGAAAATCAAGTTATGCAAAAATACTTAAGAATGCATGTCTAACCAGAGGTGAGCCACCAGAACTAAGAAGTAATATCTTTCAAGTAAATGCTGGAATACCAACTGCTGAGTTTCATATAGAATCAAATGGTATTTCTGAAATAATAGAATGGAACAATAAGCTAGAACCACATCCTCGCCTAAAATCAATTAGAGTCTTTGATACAAGCTCATCAATTCACTATTTATCTAAGACTGGTCCATTAGATTTCAAACCTACTGCTTTAAAATTATTGGATGAATTACTAAAAACAAGTGAATTCATAAAGAATAAAGCAAAAACAGAAGAAACTTTTTATGCTGCGGCCACTGTTCTGCCAAAGATGAATTCAAATACAACACCTAGCAAATTAGTTATAAGCGCATCTTTAGATCCAAATCAAGTAGATCTGCTGTGTGCAACGCAGGAAGAGTTAAAAGAACTATCTGACCTACGGGTTGAAGTATTGGAATTAGAAAACAATACACCTGAAAAACTTCGAGAAGAATATAAAAATAGAAGATTAAGAATTGTCCCACTTCAAGTATTCCTGACATCACTTATAAATGAATTAGGATCTGAAAAATTTCAACAAATTAAAGAATTACATGAAAAAAAAGTTCAGACAAAAAATGCAGCAGACTTGTTAAGTAAATCAACTTTTTCTGTATTACCCATATCTGAAATCGGATCTGAAGAATGGATTACAATGTGGAAATCCGTTAAAAATTTTATAGAATGTTTAAATAACAATTTTCCAGTTTTAGAAGGGGATCATTGTCCGACTTGCTTACAAGTAGTGGATCATGCAACAGCTGCAAGACTTTTAACATTTGATGAATATCTGCAGAATGAATTACAAAAAGAAGCTGCAATTGCATTAGATAATTGGAATACTGTACTAAAAAAAATTAAGAAATTAAATTTCTCTAAAACTCCCTATGAGGCCATACTCAATGATATTAAAAGCAAAGATGAAGCGTTTAGTCTCCTTTTATATAATTTAATTGACCAATTAAATGAACGGGCAAAAAGTATATTAAAAGATATACCCTCCTTTGACTTTGATGATATAAATTTAGAATCATTTACAAGGCTTAATACTCACATTTTAAAATTAGAAGAGCTTGAAAAAACAGTATTAAATGATGATAGTAAAATAAAATCCATTTTATTAAAAAAACAGAGAATCTTGGAAATTGAAGATAGAGAAAAAATAATATCGGTGAAGGATCAAATAAAAGAAGAGATAAAAAAAGCGAAAAAAAATGAATTATTTAGTAAAATTACTAGCACTTACATTTTGCTGGGGAGTATATTCTATAAGAGACTGTAAATTAAATTGT
>NZ_DJJJ01000010.1:0-95905 GCF_002434085.1 Acinetobacter sp. UBA6571
TGGAACATACAATTCAGACCCGGATCTGCCCGCTGTTAATAACTCATTTGGACCAAAGTACGGCACATACTGCACCGCAGTTAAATCAGACCCGAACAAGTCCATCAACAGTTGTGCTGGCGACCATAGCAAGAGTGAACCACCTGATCCCTTCCCGAACTCAGAAGTGAAACCTCTTAGCGCTGATGGTAGTGTGGGGTTACCCATGTGAGAGTAAGTCATCGCCAGCTCATTATTCTAAAAAAGCCCCCTCATCGAGGGGGCTTTTTTATGCTTTGATTTTGAAATAGAAGGGGAATTAGCCATCGCGATGCTGGCAATGGCTGATAGCCCGGTTTAAGCGGCTTCTAGTTCTTTTAAAATTGCTTCATTAAATTCAGGCAGGTCTCCTGGATTACGTGAAGTAATTAAAATCCACCCGTGGGCCTTGCAATAGGCCACCGCTTCATCTTTCCATAATCCACCTGCATTTTTCAGGTCCAGTTCCAGGCTTTGATAACCAGTAACGGTTTTACCTTCAATTCGCCCGGCATTAATTAATGTCCAAGGTGCATGACAGATCATGGCAATGGGTTTACCGTTATCTGTAAAATGCTGAATGAGTTGTTGCACCTGTTCATTAATGCGCAGGGTGTCAGCATTTACCGTACCGCCTGGTACAATCAGAATGTCATAATCGATCGGATCGACCTTTTCAAAAGTACTATCAGGTGTGTAGGCTGGTCCAGGTTCTTTATCACCTTTCATGGTCTGTACTTCTTCATTTTTTTCGGCAGCATGAATTGCTTCAATGCCTTTACTCTTCAAAAATTCAAGCGGTTTAATCAGCTCGTCATGTTCTACACCGGCATTTGAAGTAATAATTAATGCTTTTTTTGCCATGTTCCTGAACTCCTTACTGGTTTTATATTTCTTTAGATTAGTCGAGTTTTATAGAACCCCCTATAGCAGTTCTTAAGCAGCTTTGTATAAAACAGATACAGTTTCAAATTTATTTACATTCATTTTTACGTCTCATTTAAAAAGCCCTACTAAAAGCAGGGCTTTTTAAATACTATGTTTTATTCAGCATTAAATTGTCTAATTTAAGTAATAATCATTGTCCAATTTCAATGATTCAGGCTTCCCGTACTTCTGGCTGTAATGCTACTTTGAGTAATCCATTATGTATGAAACGGAGTTTATCCAGTACTGTATCGGATAAGGTAAACGGATAAGCGTCTTCAAGCCCCATACTGCGATTAAGTGCATTTAAGCTATAGCTCAAAGCAAACCAGTTAATTAGGGTCTGTTCAAAGTCCTGTGAGCCAATAGGAGATTCTTTAAACTTCATGGCAGGGTCAGATGGACGGTTAGGCTCTAACCTTAGACCAGCATGATATGCGGTATCGAGCGTATCCATCATATGTAGGTAATGCGCCCAGGTTTCCGCCCAATCTTCCCAAGGATGTGCAGAGGCATATTGGCTAATATAGCTCTCACTCCAGTTCTCTGGTGCACCCTGTTCATAATGATGCTCTAAGGCCTTGGCGTAGTCCTGTCTTTCATCACCGAACAGCTGGCGAAATTCTTCCAGCCATTCTGGATAAGTATGGGTCAGCAGATCAAAATAATAATGGCCGCTTTCGTGACGGAAATGGCCGAGCAGGGTGCGATAATTTTCACCCATGTTAAGCCGTGTCCGTTCACGATGCACTACATCCGCTTCTGAAGCATTTAAGGTAATCACACCATCAGCATGGCCAGTCATCACAGACTCATGCGGAAGGGGCATCAGGAAATTGAAACGCAGGCCATAACGGTCATGATCATCTGTTTTCGGACGCGGCAAGATATTCATCTGCTGGGTTAGATATAAAAATCTGCGTTTGGCCTGTTCTAATGCTCCCCAATACTGTTTATTTTCGGGAATGGATAGATCCGGAATCTTATGGGTTAACTGACACGAAGGACAATACATATTCGGGTCATCTACCGGAATCATCCAGTTGCAGACCTGGTGGTGAACGTAGTTATAACAGGGTTTATAGTCCGGCTTGGAGTCCTTGGGATCCACATGTTGCCAAAGCTGGTCATTAACTGGCTTGAAAGTACCCATTATTTTCTTTTCGACAATATAGCCTAGAGCGGCTTGGCACTTTTCGCAGTAGATATTATTAAAGAAAACTTGGTTCTGGCATTGTTGGCAATAGAAGATTTTCATTGCTTACTCAGTATGCATAGGTGATGACAACCAGTAATGAAGTTTTATTGGCTGGCCGTCTGGATGTTCTTGTTAAAAATGTGCTTCTAATCCTAGATATGGACCTTTGAACTCGAATTTCAGATCATTATCTTCATAGTCATCCAGGTCGATACTCAAACTACGGTAGCCAACTTTTGCACCTAAATCAACGAGCAGACTGTCAATTACGTTATATTTTATTTCAGCTTGTAGATCAGTTATTTTGGCATCATTAACGTTAGTATAAATACCTTCTGCCTGAGCACTTAGACCAGTAAAGGGAAGTTTGGCCTGCACCAGACCATAAAGTACCGGGTAGGTCTCATCAATGTCGAGGGTATTTAGCCCTACAGAAGAAATTTTACCATCAAGAAAACGTGCTCCCACACCGACATCAGCACTGATAATATTGTCGAGTATCTCGTAATATAAAATAGCATCAGTCTGATCTAGATCTACTTCATGTAATGGTACACCGGCAAGCTCATTTTCTGTCTGACTGTTTAAATTAACATATTTAAGTTTGGCATTCGGTATCAACGGTACAGGATGTTCAATAGAAAGCGACAGCTGAGGGCTACCTTTTTGGTCAAGGTCCTGATCATTAAGGTTCTGTTGGTTGCGGTTGAGCTGGCCATCATAGAACCAGTAATCTATACCGGCTTTTGCACCAATGATATCTGCATGGCTAAGCTGGGCTAGGCTGACCATTAATGCAATACCTGAATATTGAAAAAACTTCATAAGGTCCCTTTTATAATGATGAAAAAGCAAATTAAAAACCGGAGCAGTAAAAAGTGTTTTTTTACTATTTCTACGGGTAATAGAGCGCATCATATAGCAAACTTTATTTGATGACTTATATTTAAATGTAGAGTCAGCAAGAGAAAAATATTGGGTTATATTGGATAAAACAGAAAATTTTTAATAAGATTTTTATAATTTTTAGGACCATATAAGACTGTACTTTATAAATTATTTTTCTAAATAATTGAAATTAAAACAAGTGAAGGATGAATAGACGAAAGATTTAAAAATGTGACTGTAGAAATTACAGCAAAGTAAAACAAAAACAGGTATTGTTTCTTCATAAAAAAGCAAAACTCCAGATTCGGCTTTAAGCAGGCCTTTCTGACTTTGCAGGTTTGTGAATTAGACATACAGCTCAAAAGGCTGACCTAAGTTCAAACAAGGAAGATTTATTCAGGATACTTTTTTTGCTTGCGTTATTATCCCAAAAAAAAGCAGCATTAAAAGAAACCTAAGATTTAGGTGTTTTATGACAGATACTCGTGAAAATTGGTCCGCGCGATCAGGTTTTATTATTGCGGCCATCGGTTCAGCCGTGGGGTTGGGAAATATTTGGCGCTTTCCCTATGTTGCCTATGAAAATGGCGGTGGTGCATTTTTAATTCCCTATCTTATTGCTTTATTAACAGCAGGATTACCCCTGCTATTTCTGGACTATGCCGTCGGGCACCGAAGCAATGGCGCACCGCCTAAGGCTTATAAAAAACTGTTTAAACCTGCTGAATCACTGGGCTGGTGGCAGGTGTGTGTATGTATCATTATTGCTTTGTACTATGCAGGAGTGCTCACCTGGGCGGGTAGTTATATATTTTTCTCTATGGGACAAATATGGGGGAATGACCCGGAGGCTTTCTTCTTCAAAACCTTCCTGAGAACTTCAGAAGCCAGCAATTTTGATATGTCTTTTGTTAGCCATCTTTTTTGGCCTCTGGTGGGTGTCTGGGCGCTGGTTTTGGCTATTCTCTATGGAGGCGTAAAAAAAGGAGTTGAGCTTTCTAACCGTATCTTTATGCCTTTACTGGTAGTGCTATTCACTATTCTGGTGATTCAGGCGTTACGCTTACCAGGGGCAGCTGATGGTTTGAATGCCTTCTTTACCCCGAACTGGAAAGCCATGATGGATTATAAGGTCTGGCTGGCAGCTTATGGTCATATCTTTTTTTCTTTGTCTGTTGGCTTCGGTATTATGGTGACCTACGCCTCCTATCTAAAGCCAAAAACCAATTTAACGGGTTCGGGTCTTATTGTCGGTTTTGCCAATTCGTCATTTGAGCTTCTAGCTGGTATTGGGGTATTTGCTGCATTGGGCTTTATGGCTCACTCGGCCGGTACTAGCGTACAGGAAGTAGTAAGTGGCGGGATCGGACTGGCCTTTATTGCATTTCCTAAACTGATTTCAAGTCTGGGAGCCGGGGCTGATCTGTTTGGTATTCTGTTCTTTGGTTCACTGTTTGTAGCTGGTGTAACTTCAATGGTCAGTATTCTGGAAGTGCCAATTGCTGCCATGCAGGACAAGTTAAACTGGAGCCGCAAGAAAGCTGTAAGTGTGATTGGTTTCAGTACAGGTGCGGTATCTATTTTCCTGTTCTCAAGTGTCAATGCCATCAAGCTGGTCGATATTATTGACCACTTTATTAATAACCTTGGAATTGTGTCGGGTGCTTTAGTTTCAATTATTATCGTTTCCTGGTTCAAACGTGTACTGATGACTGAACTAGAAATTCACATCAACTCGATTTCTACAGTTAAACTGGGCCGTACTTGGGAACTTACACTAACTGTAGTTACTCCAGTGGTACTGCTGTCAACTTTGGCACTGACTTTAAATGCCTTACTGCAAAAAGGCTATGGTGATTACTCCTTAAGCCTTCAGGTCTGGTTTGGCTGGGGCAGTATTATTTTCTGTGCGCTAGGCGCATTGCTGTTTACTAAGCTCAGTCAGCGTTAGGAGGTGATATGAATACATCTGCAATTATTATGCTGGTCATTTCCATTGTCTTTCTATGGGGTGGTCTAATTTTATCTATTCTTCACTTGATGCGACATCCTGAAGAGATCGATATTAATGACCAACATAGACTCTAAATAAAAATACATTGCTTCAATACTGAAAGCCTATAAAAAAAGTCATTATCTCTTGTAGATAATGACTTTTTACTTTTAAGGGACAAACCATGGATAACTTCATGCAGCAAGAAGTCCTGACAGCTTTTCTGGTCACTTTATTGGCCGGACTGGCCACAGTGATTGGCGGAGCGCTGGTCCTGTTTTTTAGGCAGCCCAGCTTCCGGTTTTTATCATTCGGTCTGGCCTTTTCAGCCGGTGCGATGGTTTACGTTTCGCTTACTGAAATTCTTAATAAATCTATTGCTTCTTTCTCTGGTGCTTTTGACCCTAAAACCGGTTATGCCTTGGGAACTTTTTCATTGCTGCTGGGCATTATTCTGGTATTACTACTTGATCACTTCATTCCTAACCCGCATGAAAGTGTAGAAAAAGGTACAGAGCATGGACTGGATCAGCAGCAGCTGATGCGGACGGGACTGCTGACCCTGTTTGCTATTACTGCCCATAATCTGCCCGAAGGTCTGGCAACTTTTTTTGCCACATTGGAAAGTCCGACCTTGGGAGCACCACTTGCAGTTGCAATTGCTATTCATAATATTCCTGAAGGGGTAGCCATTGCTTTACCCGTCTATATAGCCACTCAGAATAAAAAACTTGCTTTAGGTGCAAGCTTTGTTTCCGGTCTTGCTGAACCTATAGGTGCAGCACTTGGCTATTTTATTTTGCAGCCTTTCATGAGTGATGCAATTTATGGCATTGTCTTTGGAATTATTGGTGGAGTGATGGTTTATCTGGCCTTAGACGAGCTGCTGCCCACAGCCAAACGTTATAGCCAAGGCCATGAAACCGTATATGGACTGGTATCCGGCATGGCGATTTTGGCTTCAAGTCTGGTACTGTTCAGATTTATCAGTTAAGAGTGGCTGAATAAAAAAGTGGCTTAAATTGCCACTTTCTTAATTCTACAGTAATAAAAGCCATCGCCATGTCCAGGTTCTGGCAGCAGCTGACGGCCATAGAGCTGCTCAATCCCCCAATCTGCCTGGATCTTGTCTTCTACAGCATCTTTGTGTTCAATAAAGAACTGGGTCATTTGCTGCTCATTTTCAACTTTTAAAATCGAGCAGGTGATATAAAGCAAAGTTCCCCCAACATTAAGCTGTTGCCACATATGATGCAAAATCCGTTTTTGCAGATCGACAGTCTGGGCAATGTCTGAGGGCTGACGCAAAAGCCGGATGTCGGGATGCCGGCGCAGGACCCCAATAGCCGAACAGGGCGCATCTAAAATAATACAATCTACTGGCTGTTCAGGCTGCCAGCGTGTTGCATCGCCTGTTTCAATCTGAACATGACCAGCTTCAAGGTCAAGCCGTTGCAGATTCTCTGTAATTCGTTTTAAACGCTGTGGGTCCTGATCTAATGCAACCAGTAGCGCAGGTTGGTACTTTTCTAAAAGATGCGCCGTTTTCCCGCCAGGCGCTGCACAGGCATCAATAACCGTTTTGGTATTCAGATTGGGCAAAAGGCTGGTACTTAGCTGGGCATGTTCATCCTGTACTGAAAACCAGCCCTCGTCATAACCTGGTAGTTCACGGATAGGCATACTCTGGTCCAGTACAATTCCTACCTCTGATACAACGCAGGCATGGGCCTGAATCTGTATATTATGCAGTTGTTCCAGATAGGCTTCACGACTGATTTTACGCTGGTTTACTCTTAGGGTCAGTGGGGCTGATTGCTTGAGGTTCTGGCTGAGTGACTGGATCTGCTCGGGCCAGTCTTTATTTAGTCGTTTAAGCAGCCAGCTTGGCAGACCATGCGCCTGGTTCAGGGTGTGCTGAAATTGCTCGGTTTCCCGTGTGGCCCGCCTTAAAATGGCATTAACCACGCCACTGAGCGGATGAAAGCCCAGCTGTTTAGTTGCAGTGACCGTTTCCGAAATAGCAGCATGTGGCGCAATACGGGTGCAAAGTACCTGATACAATCCTAAATACAGGCAGGTTTCGACTACAGGATTATTCAGGGGCTTGGTCAGCAATGGCAGGGCCAGTGACTTGAGGGCGAACCATTGGCGTAAAGTACCTAGTAACAACTCATGGAACAAGGCTCGGTCACGGTCGGCCACCTGGTTTAGCTGCTGGTTCAGGATCAGTGACAGAGACTGGCCTTGTTGTACTGCCAGCAGACTATGCACCACTTGTGCACGTAAATTCAGGTCTGGACCGGGAGAGGGAATATAACTCATTGTAGGATTTGCCCAACCTTCAGTTTCTGGGTTTGATTAATTTGTACAGCATTCAGCGGTTTACCGCCTGGCCATTGCAGGCTGGTCAAGCAAAGTACAGTGTGCTGACCGCACTTTATATGAACCCCTTTTTTATCGACCGCAACAATCTCACCTGGCTGGGCGGCAGTATCTTGCTGGTCTGAAAGCCGTGATTCCCAGACACGCAGCGCAGTATGGTCATCTAGTTGACAAAATGCTACCGGCCACGGATTAAACGCCCGGATATTGCGGTCCAGAGCTACTGCATCCTGAGTCCAGTCAATTTCTGCTTCAGCCTTGCTCAGCTTATGGGCATACACAGCCAAGCTGTCATTCTGGACTTCACTATCAGCAAGTGCCTGTTGCAGGGTCTGCTCAGATTCGAGCACTGTACAGATGGCTTCAGCGCCTTGTACTGCGAGTTTATCATGCAGAGTTGCCGAGGTATCACTGGCCAGAATCGGACATAGCGTTTTAAGCATCATATCGCCTGTATCCAGCCCGGCAGCCATTTTCATAATAGTGACACCAGTAACCTGATCGCCTGTAGCGATAGCGCGCTGAATAGGGGCAGCACCACGCCAGCGTGGCAGCAGCGAACCGTGAATATTCAAGCAACCATATTTAGGAGTATCTAAAACAGCTTGTGGCAAAATTAGACCATAAGCCGCCACCACCATTACATCTGCATTAAGTGCGGCCAGCTGCTGCTGTGCGGCCAGCCCTTCTTCAGTACTGCTTTTAAAATGCAGAGGCTGAAAAACGGGTAGATCATGTGCAAGTGCCAGCTGTTTTACCGCTGAGGCAGTCAATTTCTGGCCGCGACCTGCCTTGCGGTCTGGCTGGGTATAAACCGCCACAATGTCATGAGGTGTTTTTAATAATGCATTTAAAGCTACTGCGGCAAATTCAGGGGTGCCGGCAAAAATGATTCTCACAAGTGCAATCCGCTATAAACTTGTTTCAAGTATAAGGCATAATCGGCTGGAGGCCTAAAAGCGATGCGTATCCGGCTGTAACCTGAACAAACTGGATGCTATATATGAACAAAAATTTATTTAAAACTATTTATTGATAATTTTATTTTATAGAAAAATAAAAAATTATTCATGCAAGTTTTCGGGATTATTCGAGAGATAAAGCCCTTTGCAGCTTTAAGAAATACAGAGGCTTCTATAGAATGATCACAATTAAAAAATACAGATGATGCGATCATAGCTACGGCCATCGCCTAAGCCACGGAGTGAGTTTTCATGAGCAAAGAAAATATACGCGAGCATTCAGCACCAGTTTATGAGGGCATCGAAAATGCGCCGGCACGTTCCATGATGCGTGCGGTGGGCTTTAATGATGATGATTTTACCCGTCCATTTATTGGTATTGCCTCGACTTGGGCAAATGTTACACCATGCAATATGCATATTGATGGTCTGGCGCGTGAAGTAGAAAGTGGCGTGAATACAGCCGGTGGTAAAGGAATCATTTTTAATACCATTACTATTTCTGACGGTATCTCAAATGGTACTGAAGGTATGAAATATTCACTGGTATCCCGCGAAATTATTGCTGACTCAATTGAAGCTGTTGTTGGCTGTCAGGCTTATGATGGCGTAATTGCAATTGGTGGCTGTGACAAGAATATGCCGGGATGCATCATGGGACTTGCCCGTCTGAACCGCCCGGGCCTGTTTATTTATGGTGGTACGATTCAACCGGGTGAAGGTCACACTGATATGATTTCGGTCTTTGAAGCAGTAGGCCAGCATGCCAAAGGTGAAATCAGTGCAATTCAGGTCAAGCAGATTGAAGAAGTGGCATTGCCTGGTCCGGGATCATGCGGTGGAATGTATACCGCAAATTCAATGGCCTCTGCCATTGAGGCGCTTGGCATGAGCTTGCCGGGTTCATCTTCGCAAGAAGCTATATCAAGTGACAAACAGCTCGATTGTGCGCGTGCTGGCGAAGCAGTAATGAACCTGTTACGTCTGGATATCAAGCCTCGCGATATCATGACCAAGGCGGCATTTGAAAACTCAATTAAAGTTCTGATTGCTCTGGGCGGTTCAACCAACGGTGTATTGCATTTGATTGCGATGGCACATACTGCCGGTGTCGAACTGACACTGGATGACTTCGTACGTATTGGCAAGGATATTCCGGTCGTTGCTGATGTACGCCCTTCAGGTAAATACCTGATGTCGGAACTGATTAAAATCGGAGGCATTCAGCCCCTGATGAAGCGGATGCTGGACCGTGGCATGCTGGATGGTTCTTGCATGACAGTAACTGGTAAGACTCTGGCTGAAAACTTGGCTGATGTAGAAGATTATCCTGAGGGTCAGCAGATTATCATGCCGTTTGATGCACCAATCAAAAAGGATTCACATCTGGTAGTGTTGAAGGGCAACTTGTCTCCTATGGGTGCCGTGGCAAAAATTACCGGTAAAGAAGGGCTTTACTTTGAAGGCCCGGCGCGGGTATTTGAAGGTGAAATTGGAGCTATGCGCGGTATTCTGGATGGCGAAGTTCAAGAAGGCGAAGTTGTGGTCATCCGTGGTGAAGGGCCAAAAGGTGGACCCGGTATGCCAGAAATGCTCAAGCCAACCTCTGCCATTATCGGTAAGGGCTTGGGCCAGACAGTTGCCCTGATTACAGATGGCCGCTTCTCGGGTGGTAGTCATGGTTTTGTAATTGGTCATGTAACTCCGGAAGCCTATGAAGGTGGACCGATTGGTCTGGTCAAAAATGGTGACCGGATTTCGATTAATGCCGAGACCCGTGAGATGACCCTGCATATTTCAGATGAAGAAATGGCAGCTCGTAAAGCCGTTTGGGTTAAACCGAAACCAAATTATACTTCGGGTGCGCTGGCCAAGTTTGCTAAACTGGCAGCAGGCGCAGACAAGGGTGCCGTTACTGATCTAAATCTGGATGTGTAATTGAACATTTTGTCCTGACTTGTTATAAACCCTTGTATTAAGACAAGGGTTTTTTATTTTTAGAGGCTACTCACATGTCACTGTTACGCCGTTGGTTTGATCCGATCCGATCGAGCTGGTTTTATCAAAAACCTTCCCGGCAGGCGGTATTGCCTACAGATCAGGGGCTGAGTATTTATCTGCGGCTGGATGATGTCTATAGTTATCTGGCTGCACAGCAGCTGACCCAGCTCGACAATATTCTCAGTGATGACATCAAGCCGCTCAAAATTATTATTTCAAGCCGGGCAGCTGAACCACCTAATAACATGACTGCCAGTGAATGGCAGGCCTATTGCGTTAATGATGCGCAGATTCTGGCAAAGCAGCACCGTTTTAGCTTTCATGAAACTCCGGAACTGCCTACTGCAGAGGCCTTGCAACAGGCCGAACTGATACTTCGTAATACACCGTTACAGGGGCGTAATTTCCTGTATCTGCTTGAGGATGTGTTTCATATGCTCTGGCAGCAGCAATATGGCAAGTTGCGCACACTGTATGCAATGGCCAAGCGCCATCAACAGCCGCATGACTATCCGGAGCGAATCTTTACAGATAATGCAATCTTGTCCAGCTACTTTGAGTTCGGTGGACGAAAATACCATGCAGTTGATGATCTGCTGCGTTTAACCCGCCGTCTCAAACAGCAAAAACTGCTGACGGGTAATCCGATTTTCCTGATCAATCATATCGAGTGGCGTGAGCATCTGCTCAGTGATGCTGAAGAGCTGTCAGATATTCAGAGTATGCATCCGGAGCTTGATCTGTATATTGCACTTGAAGACCCTATTAGCTGGCTACTGCTGGCTTATATTAAAGAAGAGTTGGCAGATTATTATAATATCCAGTTGCAGGTTTATCCGCTCAGTTACCATGGCCGTGACTGGTTTGACTGGAGTCTGGCCACCCGCCTATCAAAACGCACCGAAGTTGCTTTTACGCCATTTTGCCGCCCCACTCAGGAAGCAACTTTAAATATGGCACGATTATTTTATAGTGTGCCGGAAGAACAGCGTATTGAAACCATGTACACTCTACTCAAAGCAGTGTGGACGCAAGGCAAAGATTTGTCGTATAAACCGCATTTTATGCAACTACAGCATAGTCTGGGAATTGAGCAGCTTGGTGAACAGGATGTTGTGACATTACTGGAAAAGAATGATATGCACTGTGAAAACATGCACCAACCTAGTTTACCAGTATTGCAATTACGGATTGATGGGCAGAGCTATACCTTTAACAGCCTGTACCGGGTCTGGATGATTGAAAGTATTTTTAACAATGTATTGGAAGAAAAGTATAAAACTGAAAATGATGCAGAGCATCAGCAGAGGGATTAATCAAAGAACCTGAACCCGACTGGAATAAAAAAACAGCTGTAAGTTCCAAGCAGTAATATATCAGTTATATTTTCTTTGACCAGACTGAGCTGACAGCCTGCTGGTTCAGAACCTCCAACAATTCTTTATAGTCCTGCACTATATAGTCCGCTTTAAGACGGATTTGATCCTGTTCATGTTGGGAATGTTCATCATATATGGCCACGACCTGTATGCCAGCCGCATGTGCTGCCTCTACACCGACCAGCGAGTCTTCAATAATCAGGCATTCACTGGCTGTAATCTGAAAATGTGCCAAGGTCTTAAGGTAAACTTCAGGATCCGGTTTAATGCGCGTAACATTTTCGCGGGTAAGAATGAGGGAAAACTGGGTATTAAAATCTATCTTCTGGTAAATGTTGGGATTATTCTGCTGATAACGCTGGATATTATGAATACTGGTTGTGGTGGCGAGGGCCAGCAGAAAATTCTGCTGTTGTAATTCCTTTATGAAATGCTCGGCATACGGTTTTAAACGTATTACCTGATCAAGAAAATGCTGGGAGATGGTATAACGTAATGTTTTGATTTCCTGTTTTGATAAAGCAGAACCATAACTGTCTTTTAAAAAACCACAATATTCTAGGTATGGATCAGCATGAGTCCTGAATAGATTCAGTTGCTGGTCGCGCTGCTGTTGAATCTGTGACAGTGAGATGTTCTGGCCCCTCAAGCTTTCAATCAGGTGGGCATCAATATCATTCCAGATACCAACTGAATCGATCAATGTTCCATCCAGATCAAAACAGATTACTTTTTTGTTACTAAACATGGTACGTATTCTTTACTCAGCCCAAGCGCATGGAAGTATAACATGGGCGGCTAAAACAGTTTTCCGCTCTGTCCCTTATATCATTTGGCCTCAATCTTCTGTTGAGGCCTGCTCCATAAAACCCTGATATTGGAAGTTGCTGACTTTACTTAAAATAATCGCTCTACCCAAAGGGATGAGTTGAATGCTTGGTTATGTCATAGGTGTATTTGCAGTAGCGGGAATGATCAAGGGAACTATTGGTCTGGGCCTGCCCGCAGTTTCAATGGGATTGCTAAGTCTGGTGATCAATCCATTTCAGGCGGCTACCTTATTGATTATACCTTCCATGGTCACCAACTTTTGGCAGCTTTTTGCCGAAGGCCATGTGGTACGACTGATCCGACGTTTCTGGCCGATGCTAGTGGGAATAGTCACCGGGACAATATGGAGTATTTTTCCAACCCTGGGTGAAACAGATATGGCGTTTCATAGCGAAATTTTACTAGGGGCTATGTTGGCGCTTTACGGACTATATGGCCTGTGCGCTAAAAATATGCCGAATCTGGCACCGTATGAGAAATGGCTTTCTCCAGCAATAGGATATCTGGGCGGAGCACTGACGGTAGCAACTGGGGTAGTAGTCATCCCGGTTGTCCCTTATTTGCAGTCTTTACAGCTTAAAAAAGATGATCTGGTACAGTCCTTGGGGTTAGCTTTTACCGTTTCCACACTGTGTCTGGCTATTTTTCTGCATCAAAACCCGGTTGATAATACACCGATTGATTATACTCTATCAATGATTGCCTTGATTCCGGCACTTATTGGCATGTGGTTGGGTACTAAAATCCGTTATCAGATAAGCGAGCAGAAATTCCGGAAAGTGTTTTTTATTGGTCTGGTTTTATTCGGCAGTTATATGATGCTACACCAGTTAGGCTGGCTCTAGCCCAGACTGAGCTGACTTTTCTTTGCCAGCAAAAACTGGCTGAAATGCTGATATGGCACAGGCAGCTCGTCAAAACTACGTGCGGCCAATAAGAGTTTACGATTGGCCCAAGCACCATTCAGCTTGATCTGATGGAAGGTGTAATGAACACTTAGTCGCATGGCTGCACGTTTAGGCATAACTGCCACCCCTACGCCATTGGCAACTACCTGGGCAATGGCTGCAAAATTTGGCAGGCGTAAACGGTACTGGATAGCGCAGCCAAGAAGCTGGGCTTGGGTTTCAATTGACTGCTGTAGAGAATGATGCTGCATTAATCCGACAAAAGGCTGGGTGAGCGTATCGGCCAGAACCAATTCTTTAAAATGACTCAGTTCATGCTTTAGGGGGCAGATCAGTACCAAAGGATCATCAGAGAACTCCAGTGTCTGTAACTGATGGGCCTGAAAGAAACTGGAAATCAGGCCCAGGAGCGCCGTCCCCTTATCCAATGCATAAATAATATCGTTACTTTCTGCCTCTTTCAGATCGATTCTGACCTGAGGATTTTCAACCAGATACTGGGGTAGCAACTGTGGCAGATACTCACTTTGTGCAGATGAGTTACACCAGAGTGCGACTTCACAGCTTAAATTTCTGGAGAAAGGTAGCATACTGTGCTGTAAATGCCGCCCTTGCTGGATCATCAATGTGGCCTGCTCGGCAAAGGCTTGTCCGGCTAAGGTCAGACTAACACCAGAAGAGTGCCGGATAAACAGCTGTACGGTAAACTGCTGTTCCAGTTTTTTGATACGTTCACTGGCTGCCTGCAAGGAAATGGCTGAGCGCTCGGCACCCCGGGTCAGACTGCCACTGTCTACAATATTCAAAAAAAGCTGCAGATCAAATAAGTCAAGGCGCATGGCTGAGCTGTTCTGGGAAAGTACCTCTATCTTACTAAAACCCCCATAAAAAAAGCAGCCCGAAGGCTGCCGAAATCAACAGATCAAATCAGGTTTTATCTTTAAGGCTAAAAAACCAGTTCAATAAAATTGCTGCGAAGGTTGCAGTACCAATACCGCCCAGATTAAAGTTGCCAAAGACCAGCTCAAAATTACCGGCTCCCAGAATAATAGTCACGGCAGCAACTACCAGATTTTTGTTATTAGCAAAATCGACCTTGTTTTCAATCCAGATTTTGGCGCCGGCAATGGTAATCAGGCCAAATACTACAATTGATGCACCTGTCAGGATAGCGGTAGGAATAGTAGAGATGACTGCACCAAATTTTGGTGAAAGGCCCAGAAAAATTGCAAAGATACCGGCAATCACAAAAATAATGGTGGAGTAAACCCGGGTAATTGCCATTACCCCAATATTTTCACCATAGGTGGTCATACCGGGAGCACCAACACTGCCTGACAGTGAAGTCGCAATCCCGTCTGCAACAAATGCCTTGCCTAGATGCGGGGTCAGGTTTTCACCTGTCATCGCCCCAACTGCCTTGATATGTCCCAGGTTTTCAGCTACCAGGATCAGTGCAACAGGTGCAATAATCAGCATGGCATTCATTTCAAACCGGGGCGTGGTCATACTTGGAAGTCCGAACCAGGCTGCATTCGAGATGACTGAAAAATCAATCGGTTTACCATAGCCCAGCACATTACTAATGATAAAATAAAGCAGGTAAGACAGTAGTAGCCCAACCAGCAATAATAAACGCTGCAAAAGTCCACGGGTAAAGACTGCGATAATACCCATAGAAAGTACCGTTAGTAGCGCCATCCACATATCAAACTGATTGCCTGCTACACTCTTGACAGTCACTGGCGCAAGGTTCAGGCCAATAATCATTACCACTGCGCCTGTTACCACAGGAGGCATCAGTTTCTCGATCCAGCGGGTACCAGTCAGCATGACAATGAAACCGATGATGGCATAAAATACCCCGCAGGCCACTATACCGCCCAAAGCAACAGCCAGGTTCGGATTGACACCGCTACCAATGGCATGGCCACTTGCTGCTGCGACTACACCAATGAAAGCAAAGCTTGAACCCAGATAACTTGGTACCCGGCCGCCTGTAATTAAAAAGAATAAAATGGTGCAGATCCCGGACATCAAAATAGCTAGGTTAGGATCAAAGCCCATCAGTAAAGGTGCAAGTACCGTTGCGCCAAACATGGCAAATGCATGCTGGATACCTAAAACTACACTTTGTGCCGGAGGGAGATATTCATTGGTAGAGACGGGTCGCTGGTCAATATGACCGGCATAAGGACGCCATTTGGGAAACCAATTGGACATAAAATGAGCTCTTGAAGTTCAAACTGGCGACATCATACTCTTTCTTTTCTGGAGAATTAATCTCTCCAGTAAAATTAAATGATGATAATTACAATAGTTTTTTGGTTTTTTTACCAACCGGTAAAAAGGTTGAATACGCTAAATTTTACGAAATCAATCAATTAATTTATGATTTTTTAGAGTATTGACTTTAAAAATAATTTTTGCATGAGATAAAAATAATATGTTTTAAGCAGTATTTTTTTAAAGGAGCCTAATCGGAATGGCAAAACGGATGAGAGCTACATATTGATCTGCCAGTAAATTAAATCTTATTTACTGGCAGAGATTTTAAGTATTTAAAACCTATTTGCTAAAGTATGGATTAGCCTGTGTTACGTAAACCTGCGGCAATACCCGCAATACTGACCATCAGGGCATGGTCAACCGGTGTATGTTCAAGTTGCTGTTCAGCCAGATAGATCCGGCGGCGTTTCATCAATTTGGCCTGTAACAGGTGCAGGGGCAACAGATACGGTTTACGCACCCGCATTGACTGGTCCAGTACTTCATTATGACTGAGCAGCTTGGATTCGCCCTTGAGTGCCAGTAAAGTCTGAACTGCATCTTGCAGACGCTGACGCAACTCTTGTCCAAGTGCTTTGAGTTCAGGATCATCAGTCAGATGAGCCTCATAATATAGCGCTACATGGGCATCGGCCTTGGACAGCACCATTTCCAGCATGTCTATCAGTGTCTGAAAATAAGGCCATTGCTGTAACATTTCATCCAGCAGTTCTTTTTGGCCCTCATCCAGTACCTGATTCAGCGCAGCACCTGTACCCAGCCAGGCAGGGAGCATCAGCCGAATCTGGGTCCAGGCAAATACCCATGGAATAGCACGCAGGGATTCGATACCGCCACTAACTTTACGTTTGGCCGGGCGTGAGCCTAGCGGCAGCATCTGTAGTTCCAGCTCAGGAGTTACAGTACGCAGATATTGCACAAAGTGTGGATTCTCCCGTACAGTCTGGCGATAGACCTGTACTGAAAGATCAGTCATGCAATGCATCAGTTCACGCCATTCGGCTTTAGGTTCTGGCGGTGGCAATAAAGTTGCCTCTAGCGTTGCCGCGGTATAAATTTCCAGATTTTGCAGGGCAATACCTTCCACACCAAATTTGAAGCGGATCATTTCACCCTGTTCTGTTACCCGAATAGCCCCTGATATTGAACCGGGCGGCTGGGAGAATAAAGCCTGCTGGGTCGGTGCTCCACCACGGCTAATAGAACCACCACGACCATGAAACAAAGTCAGCTGAACAGCATGTTGCCGGGCCACCGCAGTTAGCTCTTCCTGAGCACGGTATTGTGCCCAGTTGGCAGACATAAAGCCGGCATCTTTTGCGGAGTCGGAATATCCGATCATTACCTCATGCTTACCCTGAATGTGCTGTCTGTACCAGTGCATATTGAACAGTGTCGCCATCGTAGCGGCTGCACCATCCAGATCCTTTAAGGTTTCGAACAGGGGCACAACACGCAATGGTCGTTGTATACCTGCTTCTTTTTGCAGTAGCAGTACGGCCAGTACATCGCTCGGGTACTCCGCCATAGATATAATATAAGCACCCAGGCTTTCAGATGGCTGTTCGGCCAAGGTCTGCATGGTCGCAAACACTTCCTGAACATCGGGATGCAGGATCAGACTTTGTGCCGGCTCATTGAAGTGTTTAGGCAGTAAAGGCCGTTTACTTTGTAATTCCTGCAACAAGAAGTTCTGGCGTGCCTGTTCTGTCCAGGTGTCAAAATTTCCCAGACCCAAGTATTCAGTAATGGCCGAGATGGCTTGGCGATGACGGCCCGACTCCTGACGGACATCCAGTTTTAAGAGTTCGATACCAAAACAGTTAACCCGACGGATAAAATCCAGCAGTCGGCCATTGGCAATTTCTGGCAGGTTACAGGCCATCAGTGAGCGATAACAGAGAAGTAAAGGCTGGAGTAATTCGTCCTTGCTATGAATAACAAGGCTGGCGTCAGCATCTTGCCCCTGTAATTTCTGTGCAAGCCAGTGACGGGTAGCGCGTAAACGTTCGCGTGTTTGACGCAGATATTCCCGGTAGGGTTCAGGGTGGGTATATCCCAACGCTTCGCTCATTTCCTCGGAGCAGTTCTGAATGGAAAGTTCCCAGCGCAAGGCTTCAATATCACGTACATACAGATCAGCAGCCTGCCAGCGTGATAGCCATAAAACTTCCTGTGTAACCTGATGGGTTACATTCGGATTCCCGTCCCGGTCGCCGCCCATCCATGAAGCAAAGCGAATAGGTGCAACTTCGAGCGGCAGAGGTCGGCCACAATGCTCGAGTACCAGCTGATCCAGTTCATGAATAAATTTAGGTACAGCATTCCACAGGGTTTGTTCAATAGTGGTAAAACCCCATTTTGCCTCATCAATCGGGGTTGGACGATGCTGGCGGATTTCATCGGTTTGCCAGGCTGAACAGATCAGCTGCTTCATTTCATCCAGCACACTCTGACGTTCATGAGGGGTCAGTTTTTGCTGGTCCAGACGCGACAGGCACTGGTTGATTCCGTCATATTTCTGAATCAGGGTACGGCGGCTGACTTCTGTAGGATGTGCGGTCAGTACCAGCTCGATCTTGAGTTCACAAACTTGCTGGTAGAGCGCATCAGCACTGATATCTTTTTGTTTAAATTTCTGAAACAGGTGATCAAGCGGGTTTGGAGAAGGAGCATTTTCATCGAATTCATGCTGTCTCCGGCTGCGGACCAGATGATATTGCTCGGCAATATTGGCAAAGTTCAGAAAATGGGAAAAAGCCCGGGTCAGGGGCAGAATTTCTTCATCTTTTAATGTTGAAAATAGTTCTTCGAGCTGTTTTTCTGCTTCTTTTTGTCCGTCACGCGCACCTTTAGCTAAAGCACGAATCTGTTCAATCTGATTAAACAAATCCTGTCCCGCATGCAGTTTGAGGGTTTCACCCAGAAGATTACCGAGCAAACGGACATCTTCACGTAACGGGGCATCAATTTGTTGAATCATCACCTTTCTCCTGAGGCTGTTTTCCTTATATCTTTTTGACTATACCGCGATTATGTGACTTGCCAAGACAGAGAATTTGAATTCCTGATCTTTTGTGCAAAAAATAACAGGCAATACAGTTAAATTTTTTAAAATAGAGTAGAGGTCTGGTTCAAGGTAGAGATGAGCGAACCTGATAGCGTAATAAAAACAGTTCAATGGCCTGCTGAATCATGCAGTCACGTTCTTGCTGATCTGGGACCGGCTGCATACCAAGTAATACATGCTGATGTCGGATACCCAATAACAGGGAAAGTAATAGCTCGGTATACATGACCGGGGCAGCTGGCTGAATAAAGCTCAACTCAATAGCCTGGCGGAAGAAATCTGTCAGGCTATTGGTCAGGCGCTGATGCGAAGCCTTAAAAAACTGTTCTACCAGAGGACTCTGCTCGGCTGCCAGCTGCAGCAGGATATATTCGAGCTTGAGCGCTTCTGGCAGGTAAATTAAATGTAATACCCGGCTACAGACCTGATACAGCTCTTTAGCAAAATGGCTTTGTGCATGCAGACTGAACTGGCGGGCCGGTATCGCTTCCTCGCAACTTTCTTCAATGGCACAGGTAAATAAAGTGGCTTTGTCCTGAAAATGATTATAGACCGTCAGCTTGGTTACACCGGTTTCAGATGCAATCTGGTTCATACTGGAGCCGTGATAGCCCTGTTTTAAAAACATACACTTGGCTGCGGCCAGGATCCGGGCTCGTTTTTCCAAATCTTTAGGACGACCTGCTGTTATTTGCACACCATTATCCAGAAACTTTAAATAAAAGAAGAATTAAAAATATTTTAATTTATGTACCGCGCGGTATATTAATTAAAAAACAAACAAACTATGATGCAAATATATTGTGCCTTAAAAAACCAGTTTGAATAAGAGCGATAAGATATGAATCTGTTAAAACCTCTCATCATGAGTATGATGATTGTTTGCATGGTCACATTAATGGGGTGTAGTAAAGAGGCTCCCAAAACAGAAGAAATACCCTATGTGATGGTGACCCAGCCTTCAACCACACTTCACGAACAAAAAAGCTATGCTGGAGATGTACAGGCTCGACAACAAACTGCCTTGGCATTTCGGGTGGGTGGACAAGTTACGGCTCGCTATGTGGATGTAGGTGACCGGGTTAGAGTTGGGCAAGTATTAGCAAAACTCGATGTGGCGGATGCACAGCTACAATTAAATGCTGCCAAAGCTCAATTAGAAAACGCACAGGCAGCAGCAAAAACAGCCTCAGATGAGCTTAAGCGGTTTCAACAATTATTACCCATAAATGCCGTAAGCCGTTCGCAATACGATACGGTAAAAAATCAATATGATGCGGCTCAGGCAGCATTACAACAAGCTCGTTCTAATTATGAAGTTTCTGCCAACCAGACTGGTTATAACCAACTTGTTTCTAATAAAAACGGGGTGATTACAGCGCGTAATATTGAAATTGGACAGGTGGTTGCAGCAGGGCAAGCGGCTTATCAACTGGCAATTGATGGTGAACGTGAAGTGGTCATCGGCGTACCGGAACAAGCAGTTAGCGAGATTAAAGTTGGCCAAGCGGCATGGATAACTTTGTGGTCTAAACCGAACGAACGATTTGCCGGATATGTACGCGAAGTTTCTCCAGCTGCTGACCAGTCCCGTACATTCACAGTTAAGGTGGCACTCAAAGAAGGTCAGTCTGCTATTCAGCTTGGACAAAGTGCACGCGTATTTTTTAGTTCGACTCAAACTAATGTCATGAGTGTGCCACTTTCGAGTGTATCTGCAACAGATAACCAACCTTATGTATGGGTGGTAAATGCGAATCAGACCTTACGTAAAGTACCTGTAACGATTGGTGCTTATGGCAGAGATAGTGTGCCGGTATTATCGGGTTTAACACCAAATGATTGGGTTGTGATTGGTGGTGTGCACTTGCTGCGCGATAAACAGAAGATTCACCCGATTGATCGTGAAAATCGTGCAGTGAAAATTCAGGGAGCCAAATAACCATGAAATTTAATCTCTCTGAATGGGCACTGAACAATAAAGGTATTGTCCTTTATTTCATGCTCTTGCTAGGCATTATTGGTGCAATTTCTTATTCAAAACTCTCACAAAGTGAAGATCCGCCATTTACCTTTAAAGTCATGGTCGTACAAACCTACTGGCCAGGGGCAACAGCCAAAGAAGTTTCTACTTTAGTTACGGACCGTATCGAAAAGGAACTGATGACCACAGGTCAGTATGACAAGATTATGGCGTATTCCCGTCCAGGCGAGTCGATGGTGACTTTTGTTGCTAAAGATTCTCTCACTTCTGCGCAAATTCCTGATGTTTGGTACAACGTTCGGAAGAAGGTCAATGACATTCGCCATGAACTCCCAAGTGGGGTGCAAGGTCCATTTTTTAATGATGAATTTGGCGATACCTTCGGTAATATTTATGTACTGACAGGCAAAGACTTTGACTATGCGCTTTTGAAAGAATATGCCGATCGTTTGCAATTACAACTACAGAGAGTCAAAGATGTAGGCAAAGTTGAGCTGATTGGGCTACAAGATCAGAAAATCTGGATTGAAATTTCAAACACTAAAGCGGTTCAGCTCGGTATTCCTGTTTCTGCCATACAAGAAGCCCTACAAAAGCAAAATAGCATGGCAAGTGCAGGCTTTTTTGAAACTGGAACGGATCGTATTCAAATTCGAGTAAGTGGCCAACTACAAAGCGTAGATGACATTAAAAAAATGCCTTTACTGGTAGGCGATAAAACCATTCAGCTTGGTGACGTTGCTGATGTCTACCGTGGTTTTAGCCAACCTGCTCAGCCGCGTATGCGTTTTATGGGTGACAATGGTATTGGTATTGCCGTATCTATGCGTAAAGGCGGCGATATTATTGCCTTAGGTAAAAATCTGGAAACAGAATTTGCCCAACTGCAAAAAACATTACCTCTAGGTATGAAACTACAAAAAGTATCTGACCAACCAGTAGCGGTACAACGTAGTATCCATGAGTTTGTCAAAGTACTTGCTGAAGCAGTCATTATTGTCTTGTTAGTGAGCTTTTTCTCATTAGGTTTCCGGACGGGTTTAGTCGTCGCTTTTTCCATTCCTTTGGTTTTAGCAATGACTTTTGCTGGCATGAATTTATTTGATGTCGGTCTGCACAAGATTTCGCTTGGTGCCCTAATTCTAGCTTTGGGTTTGCTTGTAGATGATGCCATTATTGCGGTCGAGATGATGGCCATTAAGATGGAGCAGGGGTATAGCCGAATTAAGGCCGCCGGATTTGCATGGAAAACAACAGCATTTCCGATGTTGACGGGGACATTAATTACCGCCGCAGGCTTTTTACCTATTGCTACGGCTCAGTCCAGTACAGGTGAATACACACGCTCTATCTTTCAGGTCGTGACGATTGCTTTATTGGTGTCTTGGGTTGCCGCAGTTTTATTTGTACCTTATTTGGGTGAAAAACTACTACCTGATTTTACCAAGACAGGTCATCAAGCACCTTGGTATGTCCGTTTATGGGCAAGAATAACTAAAAAACCGCAACCGCAAAGTGTGGCCATTTCACAGGACCATCATTACGATCCTTATCAATCTAGTTTCTATTTACGTTTTCGGAAAATGGTCGAGTTTTGTGTGACCTACCGTAAAACCGTGATTGCAACAACGGTGGGGATTTTTGTGCTGTCTGTACTCATGTTTAAGATGGTGCCACAGCAGTTTTTCCCGCCTTCAAACCGCGCTGAAATTTTAGTCGATTTAAAACTCGAAGAAGGCGCATCGTTAACCGCTACAGAGCAAGCGGTGAAAAAAGTTGAACAATTCCTGTCTAAACAAAAAGGTATTGATAATTATGTAGCCTATGTCGGTACAGGTTCACCACGTTTTTATTTACCTCTAGACCAGCAATTACCGCAAGCCAGCTTTGCGCAGTTTGTTGTTTTGGCATCGTCGCTTGATGATCGTGATGAAATTCGCCGTTCGTTAGAAACCCAAATTAAGCAGTTACTCCCACAAGTCCGTACTCGTGTGTCATTACTGGAAAATGGGCCTCCGGTCGGATATCCGATTCAGTACCGGGTTTCAGGTGAAGATTTAAATCTGGTACGTAAAGAAGCACAGCAGGTTGCTAGAGTAATTAGTGAAAACCCGAATACCACCAATGTGCATTTGGATTGGGGCGAGCCAAGCAAGATTATTTCCATTCAAATTGATCAAGACCGTGCGCGACAAATGGGTGTGTCCAGTCTCGATTTAGCTAACTTCTTGAACGCCTCAATTACAGGTAGCGCAATTGAACAGTATCGTGAAAAGCGTGAGCTGATCGAAATCCGATTACGTGGTGATAAAGCTGAGCGCGTTGAAGTAGCTTCACTGGCGAGCCTTGCAGTACCAACAGCGAATGGAACAACTGTGCCTCTAGCCCAGATTGCGAAAATTGAATACAAATTTGAAGATGGTCTGATTTGGCACCGGAATCGGTTACCGACAATTACTGTTCGTGCAGATATTCGTACCAATTTACAGCCAGCTACTGTTGTTGGTGAGTTAGCTGAATCAATGGACAAGTTACGCGCTGAGCTGCCAAGTGGCTACCTCATTGAAGTGGGGGGAACAGTGGAAGAGTCGGCACGCGGACAAAGTTCGGTCAATGCCGGTATGCCACTCTTTTTGGCAGTGGTCATGACATTACTCATGATTCAGCTGAAGAGTTTGTCTCGGGCAACAATTGTATTTTTGACTGCACCATTAGGCTTAATTGGCGTTGTTTTATTCTTACTTTTGTTTAATAAACCATTTGGTTTTGTTGCCATGCTGGGCACGATTGCCCTGTCTGGCATGATTATGCGTAACTCTCTGATCCTGATTGACCAGATCGAGCAGGACATACAGGCCGGTCATGATCGCTGGAATGCCATTATTGATGCGACGGTTCGGCGTTTCCGTCCTATTATTCTGACGGCCTTGGCGGCGGTTCTGGCCATGATCCCCCTATCACGCAGTATTTTTTTCGGTCCGATGGCTGTAGCGATTATGGGTGGACTGATTATTGCGACGCTGTTAACACTATTTTTCTTGCCAGCTTTATATGCAGCATGGTTTAAGGTGAAAAAACCGTAAATATGCAGTAATTTTTGCTGAATATGAGGTGCGAAATATTGAAAACTTCAATATAGTAGCACCTTATCTTTTACACAAAATAACACAGCAAATTTCATTGCATAAAAATAACTGATGCATGCAATGAATGAGGTCAGAGAATCCATGAGGCAAGACCATATCGAACAGCATCGCCGTTATATTGTAATTTCTTATGCGTTCATGTTTCTTGCATTGTTTACGGTTATTTTTGCGGCCTTTGCTTATCTGGTCGCTCGTAAAGTAGCTGTTGTGGATGATGCGGAAGTTTGGATTCATGCTCATGCGCTATGGATTATGCGCAATGGTATTCTATTCCTCCTCATGTCAGTTTTTGCTGTGGTCTGGTTTATTCCTCTCTTCTTTTTTGCATGGGATAGCAACCTTTGGGTAACGGCTTCAACAGTTGCTGGTGTAGTTTTTAGTGCTATTGCCTGGTTATTTTTATTAAATGCATGGTTAAAAGGCTTGTCTAAATATTTAAAAAATAAGGCAGTTTTTTAATATATCTGTTTTTTGAAAGTTTTCCCCTTGTAAATTCGGCTAAAGCCCCCCATTTAGTCGGCAATAGAGTATTGATAAAATTTCCGTGAGGAGCACCGCCAAACATGGCTAAACGTGATTATTATGAGGTTTTAGGCGTTTCAAAAACCGCAAGTGATGATGAGATTAAAAAAGCCTATCGTAAATTGGCGATGAAATATCATCCTGACAGAAACCCTGACAATGCCGAGGCTGAAGAAAAATTTAAAGAAGCTTCTGAAGCTTATGAGATTTTATCGGACAGCGAAAAACGCAGCATGTATGACCGTATGGGACATAATGCGTTTGAAGGCGGCTTTGGTGGCGCTGGTGGTGGCTTTGGCGGTTTCAGTGCAGAAGATATTTTTAGCCAGTTCGGTGATATCTTTGGTGGAGCGTTTGGTGGCGGCGGACGTCAGCAACGCCAACGTCGCGGTTCAGATTTACGCTATGTAATGGAACTTACCCTTGAGGAAGCTGTAAAAGGGGTTAAAAAAACAATTACCTTTACTGCTCCAGCACCATGTGATGTGTGTGATGGTAAAGGCTCTAAAAATCCAAAAGATGTAGAAACTTGTAAAACTTGTCACGGTTCAGGACAAGTGCGTATGCAGCAAGGTTTCTTCTCTGTACAACAAACTTGTGGCACTTGTCGTGGCCAAGGTAAAATTATTAAAAACCCATGTCATGCCTGTCATGGTTCCGGTGTTGCAGACCGTCAGCAGACTCTGGAGGTTACGATTCCTGCAGGTGTGGATAATGGTGACCGGGTACGTCTGAGTGGCAAGGGCGAAGCTATTCGTGATGGCCAGTCAGGTGACCTCTATGTTGAAGTCGTAGTGCGTGAGCATGAAATCTTCCAGCGTGATGGGGCTGATCTGTATATGGATGTGCCTGTCAGCATTGCTGATGCAGCGCTTGGCAAGGAAATCCAGATTCCTACACTTGAAGGCCGTGTAAGTCTGAAAATTCCTGAAGGTACCCAGACCGGAAAGCTGTTCCGTTTACGGGGTAAAGGCGTACGTCCGGTACGTAGCAGCATGGTAGGCGATCTGCTTTGCCGTATCGTGATTGAAACTCCGGTCAATCTGACCAGCCATCAACGTGAACTGCTAAAAGAATTGCAGGCCTCTTTTGATGGTGAAGACAGTACGTCTTCACCGAAGAAAAAGTCATTCTTTGATCGCCTGTTTGACTAAGCAGGTGCTCTGAGATAAAAGGCAGCTATTGAGGAGCTTTTCTTCATAGCTGCTTTTTCTTATTTAAAATAATCTGGAATACTTAACAAACCTGTCTGTTTAGTCATAGGTTTATTCTGGCTGTATGGCATCAATATCATTCCAGCTTACCAGTTCTTCCTGCCCAGTGGCTGAGGTAGAGGCCTGGAGTATACTCTGCTGGGTAACCTGTGCCGCAGAAGACTGTTCCTGTATTCTACTTGTCTGCTCATCGGGCATAATAGTGTCAATTTCCTCGACTGCAATACTTGTAGCTGTTTCATTCTGAACCTGTACTGTCCCAGACGGTAAAGAGGTCTGGCGCAGAGTCGTCGTGATGCGTGCTGTAGATAAATTTGCCAGTGTATCGCCCGCTTGAACTACCGGCTCAGCCCAGACTGCACCCGTACACAGTATTAAAACGATTCCCAAACCCGTAAAGTGAAAGCGCATATCTTTTCCTTATTTGATGACACCCAATGGTGCTGGCTAGTCTGCGCCTGCTTGTTTAAAGAATTGTGAAAAATACGAAATTGTCTGAACATTTTTTAATATTTTTCAGCAGTTAACTGGATAAATAAAGTCATGAATGAGCTAAAAATATTGCTTCTTCTTTGAACTGCTTGTTTTCTTAATGGTTCATTTTTATAAAGGAACTTTAAGCCATAATTTTTCCAGACAAGTTTCAGAGAGCGGGAAGAGTTTTGTTATAGTAGAGCAATTTTAAAGATGACTGCAGGGAAAATGTTATGTCAGCAACTCCACGTATTGGTGTTTTAGGTGCAGGTGGCCGTATGGGCCGGATTCTGGTTCAGGCTGTCCAGCAGGCAGGTTACCAGCTGGCAGCAGCAGTAGAGCGTCCAGAGAGCTCACTGGTAGGAGCCGATGCGGGTGAGCTGGCAGGTATTGGTACGCTGGGAGTCAAAGTATCTGGTCAGCTGGCTGACGTGCTTAATGATTGTGATGTAATCATTGATTTTACTGCACCTGCTGCCACTGAACAGCACTTGAAACTTTGCCGTGAAGCAGGGGTAGCAATGGTCATTGGAACCACTGGCATGAATGATGAACAAAAAGCCGTACTGGAAGAAAGTGCTAGCCAGACACCTGTAGTTTATGCAGCCAATTATTCAGTTGGAGTCAATGTGTCGATCAAACTGCTCGAGCTTGCAGCAAAAGTGTTTGGTGATACAGTTGATATTGAAGTGATTGAAGCACATCACCGTCATAAAGTCGATGCTCCATCGGGTACTGCGCTCATGATGGGTGAAGCGATTGCGGATACCTTGGGCCGTAATTTAAAAGAAGTGGCAGTTTATGGCCGCGAAGGCCATACTGGCCCACGTGAGCGTCAGACCATTGGCTTTGAAACTATTCGTGGTGGCGATATTGTTGGTGAGCATACTGTCATGTTTATCGGGGAAGGTGAGCGTGTCGAAGTGACCCATAAGGCAACCAACCGGATGAATTTTGCCGCCGGTGCAGTACGTGCAGCCGCATGGGTCGTTGGACGTGAAGCAGGTAAATATGATATGAAAGATGTGCTTGGATTCAATGATATCCAGATGTAGCGCTAATGGCCCTTTTCAGGAAGAAAGGGGCCTGATTACACTTATATAAAAAGTATGAAAAATAAAAATGAGAAAGAAAACTATATTCAATATTTGCTTGATGTTACTGAGTCTGTTAATTACTCAATTTACCTCGGCAGAGCAGGCCAGACTAAAAATTAATAAACAGAATATCAAAGTCTGGACTTACCAGATGTCTCGCAACCCGGCTGCATCCTATAAGGCAGAGACAGTATTTAATGTACCCTTGGAACGGGCTGTTGCGCTGATTATGGATGTTGAGCGTGCCCAACAATGGGTCCCCTATATGGGGAAAATCAGTATATTAAACCGAGATGATCAAGCTGGAGAATTTTTGCTGCATGTGGTAATGGACTTACCTTTTCCGCTTAAAGATCGTGACCTTATTATTCAAAGTAAAATTACTAGAGAGCGTAATGGTACAGTGAATATCCGTAACCGGGGTATGGCAGACTCCCGTTTTAGTCAGCCTGACTATATACGTCTTCAAGACTATCAGGGAGACTGGACTTTTCAGCGTCTAGGTGCAAATAAAGTTAAAGTCACCACAATGGGATATGTAAACCCGGAAGGCAGTTTACCCATCAGTTTTATGAACATGTTTGTGGAACAGCAGCCTTACCAAATGCTTAAAATCATGCGATCCGAGCTTGAACGGCCTATGTATATCAATGCCAAACTTCCTGTAGCTATTCAATAACGTTATTTCAGCCTGCCTTACAGGCTGAAATTGATAACACTTATGATTCACAGGCTATGGAAGGCTGTTGTCCTTTCCTCTGGATGAATACCAGAAGCAGGCCTACTATGCTCAGTACTGCGCCACTGACCGACACTGCCATATAACTCCAGCCCATGCTAAGTACGGCACCACCCGCTACAGCGCCAAGCGCATTACCCAGATTAAATGCCCCGATATTAACTGAGGACGCAAGTCCTGGTGCATCATGAGCGGCTGACATTACCCGCATCTGTAAAGGGGGTACCAGAGCAAAGGTGGCTATGCCCCAGATCACCAGTCCGACTGCTGCCCCCAGTGGATTTTTTGCCAGTAACGGAAAGAGCAGCATACTGACGATCAGCAATACAAAGAAACCGATTAGGGTTTTGTCCAGAGACAGGTCAGCAAATTTTCCGCCTAAATGATTGCCGATCGAGAAACCTATACCAATCAGTACCAGCATCAAGGTAATGAATCCTGGAGATGCCTGGGTAAATTCAACCAGGCTCGGGGCAATATAGGTATACAGGGTAAACATTGCACCAGAGGCCAATACTGTGGTCAGCATTGCCAGTACGACCGGCCTGCGTGTCAATACTTTCAGCTCAGCTCTTACATCAGGCCTGCTACCTCTATGGTCTTTAGGTAAGGCTTTCCATAAAGATAGCATCGTCAGCAGACCAAGACCGGTAATTGCCAGAAAGGACATTCGCCAGCCAATATTTTGTCCAACCCAGGTTGCCAGAGGGACACCACCAATATTGGCAACAGTCAAACCCATAAACATAGCTGCTACTGCGCTGGTCTGTTTATGGACCGGAACGACACTGGCGGCTACTACAGACCCGATTCCAAAAAATGCACCGTGGTTTAAACTGGTGATAAGACGTGCACCCATCAGACTCATATAACTGGGAGAAACTGCTGCCAGCAAATTACCTATAGTGAAAATAGCCATAAGCAGAATAAGTGCCTTACGGCGGCTAAAGCTGCTAAACCATAAAGTCATCACTGGTGCGCCAAGCATTACGCCCAGCGCATAACCAGTAATCAGCATACCAGCTCTCGGAATAGAAACATCAAGATCCCCGGCAATATCAGGTAACAGTCCCATTGGCGAGAATTCGGTTGTACCAATCGCAAACGCACCGACTGCAAGGGCAAGCAGCGGAAAATTAATTTTCATCCGTACTTAATCCCATACTGGTGCTAGCTGCTCCGGACTGATTTCCCGTCCATTACGTTCAAGTTCGGCGATTTTCTGCATTTCTTCATGGCTCAGCAGAATTTTCTGGGCTTCTAGGTTACTGAGCAGATGCTCACGCTTGGTAGAAGATGGAATTACTGAAAAGCCCTGCTGCATAGCCCATGCCAGGGCAATCTGGGCGGTACTCGCTTCATGTAAGGCTGCAATACGCATAAGAACAGGGTCTTGCAGCACCTTGCCATAAGCCAGTGTCATATAAGAGGTAACCTGTATATTCTGGCTCTGCAGATATTGCACTAATGTACGGTTTTGCAAATAAGGGCTTAGCTCGATCTGGTTGGTTACAATCTGGTCTGGTCCAACTGCTGCAATCGCCTCTTCTGTCTGGGCAATATTGAAATTGGACACACCAATATGTTCGGTGAGTCCCAGCTTTTTGGCTTGATACAGGCTCTGCACCAGTTCAGCAGCAGAGTAGCCCAGACCGGGGGCTGGCCAATGAATGAGTGTCAAGTTCACAGCATCTGTCTGTAACTTGTGCAGGCTGTCCTTCAGGCTGGCAATCATCCGTTCTGGTGCATAATTTTCAGTCCAGATCTTGGTGGTTAAGAAAAGCTCCTGTCGGGAGACCTTACTTTGCTGTATGGCTGTACCAACTTCTGCTTCATTACCATAAATCTGGGCTGTATCAATCGCCCGGTATCCAACATCGAGTGCCTGGCTGACTGAATCAATGACGGTTTGACCGGACAGGCGAAAGGTACCTACACCGATTTTAGGAATAATCATCGTAACCTCGACTATTTTTAAAAGTTAAGATTATTTTGTCGGAAGCTTTGTTGCTAAAAAAGTAGATAATCTGCAAAATATTATTGTTAATTTGTCATTAATTGGATGTGATGAAATCTACTTTTGAAGAGCTGCAGGTTTTTGTCAGTATTGTGGATAGTGGTTCGATTGTTAAGGCGTCTGAACAGCTCGGCCAGTTAACTTCTGGTTTAAGCCGTATTTTGCAGCGTCTGGAGAGTAAGTTAAACGTTACGTTACTGGAACGTACTACCCGCAAGCTCTCGCTGACACAGGAAGGCCAGCTGTTTCTAGAGCGTGCACGCAAGATTATCAATGAGCTGAACGATGCTGAAGAGCTGCTGCTTAAATCTGACCACGAGGTTTCCGGTAAAATCCGGATCGACTCGGCCACCCCCTTTGTGCTACATGTAATTGCTCCACTCATGCAGAAATTTATGCAGCGCTATCCATATATTGAAATTGAACTGAACAGCCATGACCAGATTATTGACCTTTTAGAACATCGGACCGATGTGGCTATCCGTTTTGGTCAGCTGAATGATTCAAGTCTGCATGCTCGTTTACTCACTCAAAGCCGCTTATATATAGTTGCAAGCCCCGCTTATCTGGAACAGTATGGCACTCCACAAACTGCTGGGGAGCTATTGCAGCATCAGTTAATCGGGTTTAGTTCTCCCAAGCATTTGAACACTTGGCCTCTCAAACTGGGTAATGAATACTTTACCGCAACTGCACCAATTCGGGCATCTAATGGTGAGACTGTACGGCAGCTGGCCCTGTTGCATCATGGAATTACCTGCCTGTCTGAATTTCTGGTGGGTCAGGATCTGGCCCAGAACAGACTAGTTGCCTTGTTTGAAGACCAGATTGAATTACATTATCAGCCTATTCATGCGGTTTATTATCAGCAGGAACATTTACCAAAACGGGTCAGGCTACTGATCGAATATCTGGTACAGGAATTAAGCTCGGGTTTTCATTTTGAACCATTTACCTGAGAGGCTGGCACAGGCAAACGGAGCTCAAATAATGGGAGCCTGAGCTGTCTGGATGTCTGCAATAATTCGAGTCGTAAATGCTGCTGCTGTTGTGAACAGACAAACTCGATTTTAGGCTGGAGTAGACCTGTCATAATCAGCCCGTTTTCAGTAGGTTTCTTATAAAGATAATGCCACTCTGTGCTGGAAGGGAGTGCTGTAATTTTCCAGAGCTGATAGCCAGGCAGTGACTGCATTTTTAAATAACCTCCAATTAATGACTGACACAGTGCATTTTGAGAAGTATTCTGCTGATATTGTGGCTGGCAAGCTGCTAGCCATAGACAAATAAATAATAAAGTACAAGTTTTCATCAAGTTTTGCTCAATTTTAATTTTTTTCAGCTTAAACCTATGCTATAGAGCATTACAGACACAAAAAAATTTAAAAAAGCAGTACAGATATGGCATTTCACTACCAACTTCTTGCCAGTCAGCTGGCCGGAAAAATTCACAGCCAAGCTTTAAAAGCCGATCAGCGGCTCAGTTCTCTTCGGGATTTTGCCCGGCAGCATGAAGTGAGCCTCAGCACTGCACAAAGCTGTTATGAATTACTAGAAGCTCAAGGCTTAATTTATGTACGGCCCAGATCTGGCTATTTTGTGAAAGGGCAGTCATTACAAAACCCGTTACCCCGTCATTTAGATTTCCAGTCCAGACCGCGTGATGTCAGTAATCTTGAACTGCAAATTGAAATACAACAGGCTTCCATTCAGAATAATTTAGTACATCTGGGGGCTATCCAGCTATCACCACAACTGGTACCTGTAGAGGCTTTACGCCGTTCGATCCAGCGTGCGCTCAAGCATAGCCAGCCGGAAGACTTTCTATACAGTGACCGGCAGGGCCATAAAAAGTTACGTCAGGCTTTAAGCGAACACTGGGCAGAAGATGGCCTGTATATTCAGCCAGAAGATATTTTAATTACCAGTGGCTGTATGCCTGCGTTATCACTCATTATTCAGCAGCTTACTGAAGTGGGTGATAGCATTCTGGTACCAACCCCAAGTTTTAATGGCCAGTTACAGCTACTGGCCAGTCTGAAGCGTAAAATTATCGAAATACCGGCCAGCCATGCAGGCGTTGATCTGGACCGGCTGGAACAGATGATGCAAAGCGGGCAGGTAAAGGCCTGCCTGATGACTGCGAATTACCAAAATCCGCTCGGCTACTGTCTGAGCAATACAGAAAAGGCACAGATTGCACAGCTGGCAGAACGCTACCGCTGTTATGTGATTGAAGATGATATTTATGCTGAATGCGGCTTTAATCTGGAACGACCATTACCTATTAAGTACTGGGATCAGGCCGGTTACATCATCTACTGCGGTTCAGTTTCCAAGTCTTTATCATCTGCTTACCGCATTGGGTGGGTATGTATCAGCCAGCAGCTACAGTCTTTTAGAATTGGGTTATTAAATGGAAATGCCATCGTTAATACACCATTGCAGCTTGCACTGGCCGATCTGATATATAGCCGTAGTTACCGTGAACATTTAAATAGTTTACGCCCCCGTCTTATGCAGCAGGTAAGACAATATCAGGAATATATTTTAAAGGTTTTTCAAGGCGTTAAAATCGGTCTAAGTCAGCCTGAGGGTGGTTATGCCCTGTGGCTGGAATTTCCGGTGCAGATTGACGGACTGGAAATGTATCATTTTGCACAGCAGCATGGCATTAATATTGTACCGGGAGAAGTATTTGGAGAAGACCGGCGCTATCGGCATTTTATCCGTTTAAATGCCGGACATGGCTTAAGTCATGAGATCTGCCAGTCGATTGATAAACTGGCAGAATGGGTAAAACAAAAACTTGATAACACAGACAGTTAGTCAAAATCTGCTTTTAAAACCACCCGGTAACGTACTTGACCTGAGTGCAGGCGTTCAATAGCTTCATTAATCTGTGACATTGGAAACAGTTCAATCTGTGGAGCAATATTTTTACGTGCTGCAAACTTGAGTAACTGACGCAAAGCCGCCGGTGAACCGGTGGGTGAGCCCGTCACTGATTTGTTCCCTCCAATAAGGGTTCCTACCGGTACCTGCATCGGTTCAAGGGTGAGTCCCAACATATGTACGGTACCATGTGGTGCCAGTGTGTGTAGATAGGATTTCCAGTCCAGACTGACATTAACGGTACTGAGCAATAAGTCAAACTTGCCGTATTGGTTTTTAAGTGCCGCAGAATCACGGCTGTTTACTACGTGATCTGCACCCATTTCAATCAGCTCGGGTGTTTTATCCAGACTGGAAGTGAAGGCGGTAATTTCGCAGCCCCATGCTTTAAGCAGCTTGATGGCCATATGGCCCAAGCCCCCAATTCCGATAACACCGACATGATGTACAGATTGAATCTGATGTTTTAATAAGGGATCAAATACAGTAATACCGCCACAGAGCAGGGGTCCGGCACTTTGTGGATCCAGATCATCGGGAAGAGGAATCGCCCATTGCCAGTCGGCACGTACTTTTTCAGCAAAACCGCCAGCATGGTCAACAATAGTCGCTTTAGAGCCACCATTACACATTACCTGATCACCGGCAATACAGTAATCACAATGCTGACAGCTTTCTGCTGTCCAGCCGATACCCACACGTTGACCCAGTTGCAAGCCTCTGGCTTCTGAGCCTAAGCCAATAATTGTACCGATGATTTCATGACCAGCCACAACCGGATAAACCGAACTGCCCCAGTCATTATTTAGTACTGAAACATCAGAGTGACACAAGCCACAGTACTCAACCTTGACTTCAACCTGATGTGGCTGTAAATCACCGGCATCGAACTCATAGGGAACCAGTGCTGCACCTGGCTGCATGGCAGCATAGGCACGAATAGTATTCTTCTGACTCATAACAACTCCTTGGCAGAAAAGCGGATGTTTGGCTTAGACTTAAATTTACAGCTATTTTCATGATCATCAACCATACCGACTGCCTGCATAAAAGCATAACAGGTCGTCGGTCCAACAAATTTGAAACCATATTTTTTTAAAGTTTTTGAAAGTGCAAGACTGGTCTCTGTCTGGGCAGGAGCCTGACGAAAATCTGTCACATTCCGATATAAAGGTTGACCATCGACAACTTGCCATAACCAGTGGCCTACATCACCGACTTCAGCTTTAAGTTTTTGCCAGGCAACTGCGTTGTCACGAATAGCCTTCAACTTGCCCAAGTGACGGATAAGACCTGAATCCTGCATTTTTTGCTGTAACGACTCATCACTCAAGCCAGCAATCTCAGCAATCGGATATTGAAAAAAATGCTGCCGATAAGCCTCGCGCTTCTTTAAAACGGTAATCCAGGAGAGGCCGGCTTGCTGACCTTCCAGACACAGCATTTCAAATAGGCGTTGCTCATCATATTCAGGTTTTCCCCACTCTTGGTCATGATAGGCAATATAAAGCGGGTCATCCGAGCACCATCCGCAGCGCTGAGGGGTCATCATGGTGCTCCCTGAGTGGTTTAACTTAAGGTTCTTAAATAGTAAATCTTATCCACTCACTGGTAAGATTATTCCAAAAATATAGTTCGGCGATAGCAAGATCGTCAAACTTTAACCAGCAATCTTTACCATTCTTATCATTAAAACCTGTGCTGATCATCAGCGCATCTTCAGTAATTTCCATTATCCAGCCCTGGTAACTCTGTCCGGCCAGCACAATTTTCTGCTGGTTTCCAGATTCTGCAAATTCGACCAGCCGTTGAATTAAAGCTTCTGACATATTTTTTTCCTAACGCAGATACAGATAAGGATTCACTGCACCACGACCTTTGCCTTGCAGATAAATTCCATAATGAAGATGAGGGGCTGTATGACGGGCATTACCAGTATTGCCTACGTAACCGATGAGCTGTCCCTTTTTAATATAATCACCGACTTCCAGACCTCTTTTGTGCCCATCAAGATGGGCATAATAGTGCCAGCTGCCACCTGGTCCCAGAATCCAGATGACTTTACCTCCAAGATTGTTATTGCGCAGATCTGCGATCAGCCCCTCTGTGGCACTATAAACTTTTGTACCGCGTGGAGACATAATATCAATACCTTCATGAGTGCGTCCTTTACTACGTGACACTCCCCAGGTATCACTGAGTTGTTGACGCTCCACACTCTTCACTGGAACCGGCAAACGCGAATCAAGCTGCATACCATGAAGTTTACTTACTTGGGCAGCGGGTAGGGCAGAAGGTTTTTTCGGCGCAGAGGTACAGGCCGCTATCAAGATAAAACACAAACTTAAAAAAATATAACCGGCAAAACGTGACACACGACTTCCTTGATTAAATAAGTTTATAAAATGACAGTAACCAGTATGTCATCACTCGATAAGCTGAATCAATTTTTTCATAGCCGTTGGCAGACCACGCATTAGAGCCTGTTCAGGACTCAGCCATTCACCACCCAGTTCAGTCTGTAGAAACTCACGTTGTTCTGGTTCCACGTGGAACAGATAGGTATCTAGCAGCCAGGTAAAATGAGTGAAGCCATGTGTAATCTGAACAGGTGCTTGCTTCTGCTTTAAACCATATTGTGCCAGCAGCTGAGAAAACTGCTGCTTATCTTCAATTATAGGCAGACAATACAAGCCGCCCCAGAGACCGCTAGCTGGCCGCTGCTGCCATAACCATTGGTCTTGGCTTTGTAATAATAAGATATGGCCCTGTTTTAGCGGCACAGGCTTTTTGGGTTTTTTATAAGGCAATTCAGTTTCTAACCCCTGCTGATGGGCAAGACAGTGCTCCTGCATCGGGCAGTAAAGGCATAACGGTTTTTTGGGGGTACAAATGGTAGCACCCAGATCCATGATAGCTTGCGTATAATCATGGTTACGTTCAGTCGGACATAGCTCTTCTGCCAGTTTCCAGAGTCTGCGTTCCTGTACCGGCTGGCTCAAATCTTCTTCAATTGCAAAAAAGCGTGCCAGTACCCGTTTAACATTGCCATCCATAATGACACCATACTGGCGCAATCCGAGTGACATTAATGCGCCTGCTGTCGAGCGGCCTATACCGGGCAAAGCAATCCAGCCGTCAAGACTGTCTGGAAATTTGCCTTCACGGCTAACTATTCCAGCTGCTTTATGCAGATTTCGGGCACGTGCATAATAGCCCAGCCCAGCCCAGTATGGGGCTACTTCATCCCAACTAGCCAGTCCCAAGTCATTTACAGTAGGAAACCGCTGGATAAAGCGATCGAAATATTGCAGCACAGTCTTAACCTGGGTTTGTTGAAGCATAATTTCTGAAACCCAGACTTTATAGGGATCATCACTGACTTGCCAAGGCAGATCATGCCGGCCATGAACATCAAACCATTCAAGTAAAGCATGTGAAAAGGAAAATTCGGACATATAAATTTCAGGCAGGAATTACTTGGAGATTATAGCTGAACTACAGCGAGAATAGATTTTTTAGTTGGAAAAAGGCATGTTTCATGCTAGGTGTTTTAAACAGCTTAAAGATTAAGTATTAAAGATAAATAGCACCGTTATAGTAAACGGCAGAAATCAGTAAACCCAGTAACCAGGATAAAAGATGATGCCTTGGGCATCATCTACTCATTTACTCTTCGTCCAGTATTCCCCAGCGCTCGTCCAGTCTTAAAGCCTGACCCGCATAGCGTGGAATAATATGGATATGGAGATGCTGGGAAGCTTCTCCAAAGACAGAACCATCATTAAAGCCGATATGGAAACCTTCAGGCTGATGACGAATTTTAAGTTCATTACGCGCCAGTTCCAGAAGCGACATCAGGCTTTTACGTTCTTTATCAGTGACATCGAAAAATGAACTGATATGGCGCAGGGGAATAATAACAGAATGTCCCTTAGATAACGGTTTTGGCTCAGGCAAAATGGCACCAAAGTCATTTTTATCAATCACATCATATTCATCAAAGTCACAATATGGACAATTATTTTCACTCATGATTATACCCTCATCGTTTTATTTATAGGTTGAATCTATGCAGTAAGGTAATCAGCACCTTACTGCGATTTTAATATTTTATAGGTTAAAGGTGACGTTGTAGCAAATCATACATGGCCTTCAAGCTTTGTCGCTCTGCTTCTACGTTATAGCCCAGATCTACTCCATTGGCCCGGGCACGTTCATCGGCTAATGGATTACTAAAACCATGTTTTGCTGCTTCAAATACAATAACATCATGCTCTACACCGGCTGCCTGCATTTCCTGCTTGAAACTGGCTACATCATCTAGAGTGACCATGCTGTCGAGTTCACCGTGCAATACCAGAACTTCAGCCTGAATTTTTCCAGGCTGTGCCGGCTCTTTTGCAGAGAGATTACCGTGAAAAGTAGCAACGGCTTTAAGTGGTGCACCTGAGCGTGCCAGATCAAGGACGACCTTGCCCCCATAGCAAAAGCCTATTGCTGCCAGTTTATCCGGATTTACTTCATTTTGTTCAGCCAGAGCCTTTAGGCCAGCTGACGCACGAGTCACTATTGTGTCCGGATCCTGAAAAGTTTGAGTCATCCATTCATTGGCTTGGCCCGCATCGGTAGTTACCTTTTTGTCACCATACATATCAATTGCAAGTGCAGCATAACCATGCTCAGCCAGCTCACGGGCACGTTGTTCAGTATATTCAGTTCTGCCCCACCATTCTGGCGCTACAATCACACCCGCTACTGGTGCATCAGATTCTGGCGCAGCAAAATAGCCAACTAAATTGGTTCCATCTGCTGCGTTATAATGAATTTCGCGGGTTTTGATTGTTGAAGTCATTCTGATCAATCCTTGTATAAACTTAAGAGAATGACCTGATTAAATCATAAAAAATATTTAAAATGACTGAAAAGAAAAAGAATATAAAAGAAGAAATGTGAAAATTTATGTTTTTAATAAGATGAAAAAATAAAAAAGAAGGATAAATCCTTCTTTTTTATAACACGATGAATATATATTTATACTCGGCCGCGTGAGATAAAACCAACGATTGCCAGAATAACTGCAATCACAAGCAGAATCACTGCAAAGTCTTTAGATAAGCCTGCTACGCCACCAAAACCTAACAGACTTGCAATTAGTGCAATCACCGCAAAAATAATCGCCCAACGAAACATAATTTATCTCCATAATTTTTTATTAATGTGTTTTTAGTATAGAGAGCAAAATAAAATATAAGTGTGAGCTTTGTGTTTAAAAATTATACCAGGTATTGCGTTAAGTAAATGATTTGTGAGAGATGTATTTTTTAAAAGTCAAAACACACAATGATATACTGTTCAGGTAGTAAATTTGTATGAAGTATTATGGTCAAGCCGTTGCGTCCACAGTTTTGGAAAGTCTATCCACTTGAACAACTTAGCCCGGAAGAGTGGGAAGCGCTTTGTGATGGCTGTGGTTTGTGTTGTCTGGTCAAACTTGAAGATGAAGAGACTCAAGAGGTTGCCTATACCAAAGTTGCCTGTAAATTACTGGACTGCAAGACAGCGCGGTGCAGTGATTATACCAACCGGAAACAGCAGGTTCCTGACTGTATCCAGCTGACTCCAGAAAAGCTCACTACAATTCACTGGTTACCTCCGAGTTGTGCTTATCGCCGTCTGTCTGAAGGTAAAAATTTACCTTCATGGCACTATTTGAATACCGGTAGCCGCCAAAGTGTGATGAAAGCCAAAAAATCAGCAGCCGGCCGCTGTATTTCTGAACTGGACATTGAGGAAGACCAGATAGAAGAATATATCGTGCGCTGGGTACGTTAAATTAAAAATAAAAGAGAAGTATCTCAAGCTTCTCTTTTATTCTATCTCATCCGAGCTTGGCCTGAATCCGTTCTTTCCATGAGGTCCGGATAATAGTAAGGCTGGAACTTAAGCCAAGTAAAATCATAATTGAGGCTACAATTAAATCTGGCCAGACCTGCTGTGTTCCAAATACGCCTACAGCTGCCAGAACTACCGCAACGTTACCAATTGCATCATTACGACTGCACAGCCATACTGACTTCATGTTGGCTTCACCATCCCGAAAAGCATATAGAATCAGGGCAGTCAGGATATTCGCGATCAGTGCCAGTGTACCAATAATACCCATAGTAATCGCTTCTGGTGGTACACCATGTATATAGGACCAGACCACTTTGCCCAGAACAATGAAAGCAAAAACCAGCATCATCAGTCCTTTTAACAGGGCAGCTGTTGCGCGCCAGTATAATCCAAGACCCAGTACAAAAATAGAAATCAGGTAATTGAAAGAATCTCCTGCAAAATCCAGTGCATCAGCCCAGAGTGAAGTGGAACCTGTATGTGCTCCACCTGTAACCTCAACAATAAACATAGTGAAATTTAAAAATAGGGCTATCCACAGCGCATTTCTGAATTTACGGCTTTTGGCCTGTGTTTCCTGACAACTACAGCAACCTGCCATTATTCAACTCCTGAAAGATCAGATAGAATAATTAAAAAGTCTGGAGTAACTCCAGAGTCAAGAGGGGAATGTATGCTGTATTCGATTGGTGAACTGGCCAGGAAAAGTAAAATTTCGGTAGACAGTATCCGCTTTTATGAAAAGAAAAATCTGCTTTCGCTGCCATTACGGGGTAATAATAACTATCGTTATTATGATGACACTGCGCTTGAACAGCTTATCTTTATCCGGCATTGCCGTGAACTGGGAATGTCACTTAAAGAAATTGGGCAGCTGACTGAACTGTTGAAAAAACCGCAGCAACAGTGCAATACAGTTGACCAACTGCTAGAAGATCATTTGGGACATATTGAACAAAAACTTCAACGCCTTGAAAATTTCCGTACAAAGTTACAGCAGCTGCGCCAGACCTGTCGGGCTGACCTTACTATTCAGGACTGCAAAATTGTTTCTGGCCTTAAGCACCCTGAACCATAAGCTTTAACTTCCCTGAAAATTAACTAAATCAAAAGGAAATATTTGGTAAAGCAATACTTTGATTAAATCGGACAGATATATTCATTCATTTGTATGATGGAAAATATAGTCAGAATTTAAGAGAGAAGTGATGTATAACAATAAATTCCGCATAACATCCATACTATTTTTTAGCCTGTTTACCTTGTATGGCTGTAATTCAAATCAGGGACACACTAATACTCCGGAAAGCCATCAAGAGGCTGACCAGACTTCAACTTCTAAGCAGTTACAGACATTTAAAGTACAGCAAATTACCCAGTTTAATGAACCTTGGGCACTCGCTGTTCTACCTGACCAGCGATTACTGGTCACTGAACGAAAAGGTCAGCTCAAGCTATTTGACCCGCTGACAAAACGTACAGTAAATATCACAGGTCTTCCTGAAGTAGCATACGGTGGGCAAGGCGGTCTGGGCGATATCGTATTGCATCCAAATTTTAATCAAAACCAGTGGGTTTACTATAGTTATGCGGAAAAAGGTGCTGGAGGACAGGGAGCAGCTGTCGCCAGAGCCCGGCTGGACCTGAACAGTGCAGTGCCAGCTTTAAAAAACCATGAAGTAATCTGGCGTCAGATACCAAAAGTTTCGGGGCAAGGCCATTATGGTCATCGTCTGGCTTTTGACCATGAAGGAAAACTCTGGATTGCCTCAGGTGAGCGCCAGAAGTTTACGCCGGCACAGGATATGAAATCTAATCTTGGGAAAGTACTGCATCTAAACGATGACGGTACACCGGCCAGTAATAATCCATTTGCACAGCAGAGTAGAGTAACCGCCGAGATCTGGTCATTCGGTCATCGAAATCCGCTTGGGATTGCATTTGATGCTAAAAATCAGCTCTGGGTTGTAGAAATGGGACCGAAAGGTGGGGATGAGCTGAACCTGATTAGAAAGGGGAAAAATTATGGTTATCCCATCGTTTCCAATGGAGATCATTATGATGGTAAACCGATTCCTGACCATTCAACCCGACCTGAATTTCAAAAACCCGAGCTAAGCTGGACACCTGTCATTTCTCCCTCGAGTTTGCTGATTTATCAAGGCCGGCAATTTCCCAAGTGGCAGGGGGAGGCACTGATTGGAGGGCTGTCTTCAGAGGCTTTGATTATCGTAGACCTGGAGCAAAACCCGGTGAAAGAAATTCAGCGTATTGATATGAAGGAGCGTATTCGGGGATTACAGGAAGCTCAGGATGGTTCGATCTGGGTGATTGAGGATGGCAAAAATGCAAAACTTTTGAAACTAACGGCTGGCGTATGAAGCATCCAAGTATGAAGCTGATATTTTAGCCAGAATATTTGCTATTTTTGCCCCGCACTTATATACAGTACTGCTTAAAAACTGCCGTGCAGCAGTCTGAAAATACGCTACTATAAAAGCTTATACAGTAATGCAAAAAGAATATGTCAGATACTCAAATCCCTCTACCTGAACGTCTGCGTCCACGTGACCTCTCAGAAATTATCGGACAGGATCATCTGCTCGGTGAGCAGGCACCTTTACGGCAGATGATTGATCAGGGGCATTTGCCTTCTATTATTTTCTGGGGTCCACCGGGTGTGGGTAAAACTACTATTGCCTTGCTTCTGGCACAGGCTGTAGATCGACCCTTTATTAGCCTTTCAGCGCTCAATACTGGAGTTAAAGAACTACGGGAAATTATTGCTGAAAGTGGCGATCTGCTGACACCTGTAGTTTTCATTGACGAAATTCATCGCTTTAACAAGTCTCAGCAGGATGCACTATTAAATGCGGTAGAGAAAGGTAAAATTACCTTAATTGGAGCGACAACTGAGAACCCGTCTTTTGAGGTAAATGGTGCGCTTTTGTCACGCTGCCAGGTTTATACCTTAAATATTCTTGATAGCGAATCTATTCAAACCTTGCTTGATAAAGCACTTCAAACAGATGAATTTTTAAAAGAACGGCATATCCAGATTGAAGAATATGATGCACTCATCCAGTTTGCTGCTGGAGATGCTCGCAAGGCACTCAATCTACTTGATCTGATTGCCAGTACCTTTGAACCCGGCCTTGAAAATATAATTAATAATGCCATCGTGGTTAAGGTTGCACAGCAGAATATCGCACGTTACGACAAATCCGGTGAACAGCATTATGATTTAGTATCAGCATTTATTAAGTCAATTCGGGGAAGTGATCCGGATGCAACTTTGTACTGGATGGCCCGGATGCTTAAAGGTGGAGAAGATCCGGTATTTATTGCTCGCCGTATGCTGATTGCAGCATCAGAAGATATTGGCAATTCTAATCCGAATGCACTTTTACTGGCTGGAGAATGCTTCCGTTCAGTTCAGGCAGTGGGTATGCCTGAAGCACGGATTATTTTAGGTCAGACAGCAGTATATCTGGCCACCAGTGCGAAAAGTAATAGTACTTATCTGGCAATTAATAAAGCCTTGGCCTTGGCCGAGAAAACTGCCAACCTGCCTGTTCCCCTACATTTAAGAAATGCGCCTACTAAACTGATGAAAGATCAAGGTTATGGAGTGAATTATCTATATCCGCACGATTATCCGGAGCATTTTGTATTACAGGAGTACTTGCCCCCTGAGCTAAAAGGTACTCAATTGTATGAGTCGGCACGTAATAAGCGGGAAGTAGAAGGTGAGAAGCTACAACAGCGCCGCTGGCAGCAACAACAGCAACAGTAAATCAAGGCCCGAACCCGGGCTCTTGTTTTTAGGATTTAAAAAGTCTGTTAATGATATTCAGCCTATTTTTCTAGATATTATTTTGAATAAGTTGAGTCTTCCGATAAGCCATTTTTATTTTCAGTATATTTATTTATATTTACTTAATGGGTTATATAAAAAAGAAAAAAATTTCATTAAATATTTTAAAGTTATTTATTCTCTTAATTTTAAGAGTATAAGTTAGTAATTGGCTGGAGATAAATTTTTTAAATAGAAAATTCCAAAATTTTTAATCTTTAGGCACTCTATATAAGGAATTTAAATTACGTAAAATATTTAATAGTATTTTTTTATAGCTAAAAAACTCAATTTTTATAAGTTTACATTGAACACTAATTGTACAAATAAAAGTAACCTAGTTAAAATTTAAACTCTATAAAATGACACTAGCTCAACATAGAAAACAGCTTTTTAGCATCAAAACAACATATTAAATTTAATTAAATTCTCATAATTAATATATCAAATAGATGGCTGGAGAGTAACCTATGAGACTTAATACAATCGACTGGATTGCATATGCTTTAACAATTATTGGTGGAATTAACTGGGGCCTAGTTGGTGCATTTAATTTTGATCTAGTTGCTGCAATTTTTGGTGAAATGAGTACTCTATCCCGAATTATTTATGTATTGGTTGGTTTGTCTGCACTTTATCTAATTTATACGGGTACTAAACTGGGTAAAACAGTGCACCATGACCCTCATGCAAAAGTTGTTCGCTAAGTAAGCCTAATATTATAAATTTTATATAAAAATGGAGTCTTGGCTCCATTTTTATTTTTATAAATTACCATTTTTACCTTTTACTTAATATTTAAAAGCCACTCTATAAATATTAGCTTATAGCTGTTCTATTATTTTTTGTAAATTTCCTACTGCTGCTTTACAGTTAAATATTAAATTTCTATTTTAAAAATTAACTTCTTATTTTAATAGAAAATATTTAATCAATACTATTCACCCAATTATAAAACAATTAACAGAATATTCTAGCAGAGATCCTCTTTTAAAATTAGTAATAAAATTGACATAACATTAAATTATTATACCCAGCATTTCCTTATGTATTATTTAAATTATATGAATAAAATATTTAAAATCAGTATATTAGCTTTAAATTTATTTATAGTTGCCTGTAACGATGAAACCAGTAATAATTTAGTCATACCACCTTCAAATCATACTGAGTCAAAATATTATCAAACTAAAACCCCTTATCAGCCACAACAGGATTTAAAAAGTTACGAGCCAGTTCCTTCAGGCTTTCAGCCTGTTTTTACAGAAATGGTTGCACGTCATGGATCAAGGGGATTATCAAGCCTTAAGTATGATCTAGCCTTATATCATTTATGGAAACAGGCGAAAGCAGAAAATGCCTTAACTCCTTTAGGGGAACAACTGGGTAAAGACCTGGAAACTATGATGCAAGCTAATATACTTTTAGGCTATGGGGTAGAAGGTATTCGCCAGTTTGGTTATGGTAATGAAACTGTGACAGGTATTTTGGAACATCGTGGAATTGCTGACCGGTTACTGCAGCGTTTACCAAACTTGTTTAATCAGGATGCTTCAATCTGGATACAAAGTTCTGGAGTGGACCGGGCAGTCGATAGTGCAAAATTTTTCACAGCTGAATTAATTCAGCAGCGAAGTGAGCTTAAAAATAAAATAGAACCTGACTCCTATACCAGTCTGACCAGTACTATTTCTCCTACCATTGAAGAAGGTGGAGTCGACCGCTTCAAGCTTTATTTTCACCGCTTAAATGCAGAGGAAGATTTAATTAAAGCACTTAACCCTCATCAACAGGAAATTTATGAGGCGAGTCAGACCTATCAACAGTTTGAAGAAAATAATGATGACTTGAACAAGAAACTTGATGAATTATCTAACCATACTCAGGCTGAGGCAGTTGCATTAACTGTACTCGAACCCATCTTTAAGGCAGATTTTATTCGAAAGCTCGGTTTACCTGACTATATTTTCAGTAATACAGGCTCATTTACGGTCACTACTCCTGCAGGGGAGCAAGTTACAGAAAAGGGTAAGGGTAAAAATACAATCGCAAGCTCGGTAGATGCTGCAGCTTATCTGTATGAGCTTTATTCGATTTCAGGTGGAATGCAAAGTGAATTACGAGGAACAGACTTTGCTAAATACATGCCTTTAAATGCTGCCAGGTTTTACGCTGAATTTAATGATGCTCATGACTTTTATGAAAAAGGACCAAGCTTTTTAGAATCAAATCAGGTAACAAGTAAAATAGCATATGGCCTAAAACAGGATTTATTTCAACAAGCTGATCAGGTTATCGAGAAAACACAACCTTATAAAGCTGTTTTACGTTTTGCCCATGCAGAAATTATTATTCCGCTTGCGACCAGTCTTGATCTGCATAGTATGATGCAACCTTTAGCCCTGCATCAGACTTATAGTTATGCTACCAGCACATGGCGGGGCGAAACAGTTTCACCTATGGCCACCAATATACAGTGGGATATTTATCAAAATCCTCAAGGCCATACGCTAGTAAAAATGCTTTATAACGAAAAAGAAACTTTATTTAAACCAGCTTGCAATTATGCACGTTACCAACCCACAAGTTTTTATTATGATTATCAAAAATTAAAACAGTGTTATCAGAGCCGTTAAATTACTGGGTAAAAAATTATACTTATCTGAATAATAAATCCATGATTGAAGTGTGCAAACATAATACTATTAAATTAAAAAACCGGACTCTATGTCCGGTTTTTTAATTTACTGCTATCTCAGATATCAGATAGATCAATACCTAAACGTGCGGCTACTTCTTCATAGGCCTCAACAACACCTCCTAATCCCTGACGGAAACGGTCTTTGTCGAGTTTTTTCTTGGTATCCTTATCCCATAGACGGCAGCCATCTGGAGAGAACTCGTCACCAAGTACTATACGGTCATGGAACACACCAAATTCAAGCTTGAAATCTACCAGAAGCATATTGCCCTGAGCAAACAGGTCTTTTAGAACTTCATTTACTTTATAGGTAAGAACCTTCATCTGTTCCAGCTGCTCCGCAGTAGCCCAGCTCAAGGCAATTGCCTGAGACTCGTTTACCATTGGATCGCCTAAACCATCATCTTTAAAGAACAGTTCAAAGGTAGGTGGATTAAGTTCCTTACCTTCTTCGATACCTAGACGACGACATAATGAACCTGCAGCATAATTACGGATCACACATTCTACCGGAATCATTTTCAGTTTCTTGACCAGAACTTCTGTAGGTGAAAGCAGCTTCTCGAAATGAGTTTCGATCCCGGCAGCAGCGAGTTTTTCCATGATAAAGGCGTTAAAACGGTTATTCACCTTGCCCTTACGATCTAGTTGTTCGATTTTTTCGCCATTGAACGCAGAGGCATCATCACGAAAGACTAAAATCAGATGGTCGGCAGAATCTGTTTCATATACAGATTTCGCTTTACCCGTATAAAGCAAGGTTTGTTTTAACATGGAGGAACCTTTTTACAAAAAAATGCCTAGTACGACTAGGCTGGCCAATTTTGGTAAATCTGAGCTAACAGCTCTGCAGCCTGCTGTGGATCTGCAAAACTATTATCGGCATTAAACACAGCAAGTGTATGACTTGCACCTACGGAGGTTAGTCTTAAAACATATGTCCGGTTATCAGCTTTAATAGTGGCTTCATGACCATTTTTACTCTGGCCAACTACGCTATAGTTAAGGCTGCTCAGCGTGGCAAGGGTGTATTGCCAGATCGTTGCCGAGTTACCCTCAATTTTAAGTAACGGATTGCGGTTACCATCCATCACTACTTGAGGACGCCCAGTTTCAGTCACATTCTGAGCTGTAGCAGACTGATTTGCACCTTGCTGAGCTGATTCTGGACGAGGCAAAGCAAAACGGTTGCCCCGCTTATTTTCAAGTTTAGGCGCATTATCAATGGCGAGCTGTTCAACTGTAGGTGCCGGATACAGCGGCGTAACTGGTCGTACCAGAGAACCTTCAGGATATTTAAGTGGTTCTAGTGTGGTTGTATTTTTATAGTCAAGAGAACCATTATTGATGCTCATGGAACTGCAACCAGCCAGACTCAAGGCTGAAAGGGTCAGGGCTAAACCAATACGTAACTGCATAATCTTTGTGCTCTTATTCAAGTATACCCGCTGCTTTGAGGGCATCACGCAGTGGGGTGCGATACTGTTCTGCAAGTGGGGTCAGCGGCAAGCGAATACCAGTGCCAATCAGACCCATTTCATGAAGAGCCCATTTCACAGGAATTGGATTCGATTCACAAAATAGAATGTTATGTAAATTTGATACTTTATTGTTAAGTTCAAGAGCTAAAGTCTTATCTCCCTTGATTGCAGCTGCACAGATTTCACTCATGATCTTAGGTGCAATATTGGCAGTTACAGAAATATTCCCCTGAGCCCCGCCATGAATCAGCTCGCATGCTGTAGCATCATCACCTGAATATACTGAAATCTTGTTTTTCAGCCCTTCGATCAGTTTGCAGCCCCGCATAATATCGCCGGTAGCATCTTTAATACCAACAATCTGTGGAAGATCGGCTAGACGGATTACAGTTTCATTCTGCATGTCTACACCAGTACGACCTGGTACATTATACAAAATCTGTGGTAAATCGACAGCTTCAGCAATCGCTTTATAATGTTGATAAAGACCTTCTTGTGTCGGTTTATTATAATAAGGAGTCACCAGCAGGGCAGCATCTGCACCCAGTTCCTTGGCTTCTTTAGTCAGTTCGATGGCTTCGCGTGTTGAGTTCGCACCAGTGCCGGCAATAATAGGAATACGTTTGTTGGCCACACGAATGATTTCTTTGATCACCTGTGTATGTTCAGCCATACTTAAAGTCGATGCTTCACCTGTTGTGCCAACAGCAACAATGCTGTTAGTGCCTTGTTCTATGTGCCACTCAACCAGCTTCTCAAGACCCTTCCAATCTACGCTACCATCTTCAAACATTGGGGTGACAATGGCGACAATTGAGCCTTGAATGGTCTGTGCTTGCTGAGTCATTTTAAAAAAATATCCTTGTTGTCCATCCGGATAGTTTAAGAATTAAGTGTCTGGATGGTTGCAGTATTTTGAGTGTAAGCAAAATATGAACAGGCGTAGCCCATTGCATAATGCTTATGCAAATTATGACTGAACATCTGGTGAAGAACAATATACTTTCGCCAAAGCGATGAAAAACTTTGATGAAACATATTCAGGCGACCAAAAATTTTTAATTTCCAGTCTGATAATGAATTGAACCGAATTATTTTAATTTAGAAAACCTGTAGTTCAGGACAGTGAAATGACCAGGTAAATCATCAAATATTAAAATTAATAGTCTGGAGAGCCAGAAAGATAAAAATCACCTGATTAAGAGCTAATTGTGATGAGCTTATAGAGGAATATAATAAAAAAATTTTAAAATCTGATGTACTAAAACTACTCAAAAAATAATAAGTTATTGGTTTCAGCTATCAGAAAATCAGTAGAAGTTAGTCTAAAAATTAAAAAAATATAGTATTTACAGCTCTATTGTTGAGTTTTTTAGTCAGTATTATTTGCCAGTTATTGTTTTTATCACTATCTCAGTATTTTTATATTAGAAGAAAAGTCCAGTAATTAATAAAAAAAATAGAAATTTCTAGAATTTATGGCTAGTTATATTAAATGTTGGCCTTCTGGATGATGTGAGGCTAAGTCATCACCTCTACTTTAAGGATACGCTAGATGGGTGGATCAAATAAAAAGCATTCCATTATTACGGTGGTTATCTGTTTTTTAATTGCTGTCATTGAAGGGCTAGATATTCAGGCTGCGGGAATTGCAGCTGCCGGTATCCGTGAACATTTTAGGCTAGATAGCTCACAGTTAGGCATATTTTTTAGTGCAGGTATTCTGGGGCTGTTACCGGGCGCATTAATTGGGGGACGTTATGCGGACCAGATTGGCCGTAAAAAAGTTCTGATCTGGTCAGTTGCAACCTTTGCGGTATTTACTTTATGTACGGTATGGGTCAACAGTTTCTATAGCCTGCTATTGGTACGGTTGCTGGCAGGTGCAGGGCTCGGCGCGGCTATGCCGAATCTGATTACTCTGGCTTCAGAAGCCGTGAGTCCTGCCCAGCGTGGCCGTGCTGTAGGTTTAATGTATTGCGGTATGCCGGTCGGCGCTGCCGCACTATCCTATATCGCCAGTCTGGAGTTTGGAGCTGACTGGAAAAATATTTTCTACTTGGGTGGATTGCTACCGATTATTGTTATTCCGATCATGGTTAAATTTTTGCCAGAATCACATGAATTTTTGCAATCCCGACAATTACAACCCCGAATCGAAACACCAAGTTCATTTAAACCACTGTTCAACCAAGAAAATTTATTACGGACTTTGCTGGTATGGGGCAGTTATTTTTTGACCCTGATGGTGGTGTATATCATGTTAAGCTGGTTACCGTCCCTGTTTATGGAACTCGGTTTCTCGCGTAAAGAAGGCAGCACTGCACAGTTCTTCTTCATGGTCGCAGCTACCGTTGGTACAATTATTCTGGGTATTTTGACAGATCGCTGGAAAAAGGCCTATGTCATAGTCCTCATGTATGGCGGTATTGCTGCCGGGCTTTTTAGTTTAAATGCAGCGGGTTCCTTGCAGCAGATTTACTGGGCAGCTGCTTTAACTGGTGCTTTTGTCATTGGTTGCCAAGGGGTACTGTATGCGTTTGGCAGTATTGTTTATCCGACTAATATCCGGGCTAGTGGAGTAGGTATGGCATCTGCTGTAGGACGGGTTGGAGCTATGCTTGGGCCAGCAATTGCAGGTCAGTTGCTGTCTGCCGGTTTTGGTGCTGTTGGAGTCATTTCTGCAGCTATTCCCTGTATTATTATTTCAGCAATACTCATGCTGTTTTTAGTACGCTGCTTGCCTGCACAGACCTGAATCTGATCATTTAAAAGCCGGCATCTGCCGGGCTTTTTTATTGGTGTGACGAGAAAAACACAGAAATTCAACTTGTCTGGTTAAACTGTGCTGAAACCACGCTACACTATTTTAATTTTCAGATACAGCTTAGAGGAGCTACCGCATGCTTCCGCAAAACAGTGCTTTGATTATTGTCGATGTGCAAAATGGTTTTTGTCCCGGTGGCAATCTGGCAGTCAATGGGGCGGACCAGATTATTCCGCTAATTAACCGGCTGGCTCAAAAGTTTAAAAATATTATTCTGACTCAGGACTGGCATCCGGAAAATCATGTTTCATTTGCAAAAAACCATTTAAATAAAAAGCCTTATGACAGTATTGAGCTAGCTTACGGGACACAAGTACTGTGGCCGGCACATTGTGTTCAAGGCACTGACGATGCTGAGTTACATCCCTTGCTTAATGTTCCAGCTGCACAGCTGGTAATTCGAAAAGGATTTCATCCTGACATTGATAGCTACTCAGCTTTTCTGGAAGCAGACCAGGAAACTGTAACCGGTCTGGCAGGTTATTTAAAAGAACGCCGAATTGATACAGTATATATTGCAGGGATTGCTACAGACTTCTGTGTGGCCTGGACAGCAATGGATGCACGTCAATTCGGTTTTAATACTTTTGTAATTGAAGATGCCACCAAGGCAATTGACCTTGAGGGTTCACTTGAACAAGCCTGGCAGCAGATGCTCGATAGGGGCGTACAGCGTATCCAATCAGATGATTTATTTAAAGTCACAGTTCAAGATGAATGATGCGCTCAAAGAATATGGCAGAATGGGTGTTTAAACCCGCTTACCTCAACAGAAAAAGAATATTTTTATAGTAAAACTTTAAAGTTTGATTTTCTCTGTCAATACATGGATGAATTTTATGGCTGCCTTGTTACGCTTGACCCAGTTTATTCAGAAAACTTTTGCATTATGGGTTGTCCTGTTTGCAGGGATTGCGTTATTAGTGCCTGAGGCTTTTGTCTGGCTCAAGGCCTATATTACCTGGATGCTGGGTATTATTATGTTTGGCATGGGCATGACCATGACACCAAATGATTTTAAAAGCGTATTACAAAGCCCAAGAGCAGTAATCATTGGAAGCTGCCCAGTTCGTAGTCATGCCGGGCCTGGCGTTTATTTTATGTAAATTATTCCAGTTACCGCCTGAAATTGCCATTGGTGTCATTCTAGTCGGATGTTGCCCGGGAGGTACAGCTTCTAATGTAATTACTTATATGGCCAAGGGCAATACGGCGCTATCAGTAGCCTGTACCTCGGTATCTACCTTATTAGCACCTATTTTTACACCAGCAATTTTTTATGTATTGGCCAGCCAGTGGATTGAAATTAATGCTGCTTCTATGCTGGTTTCTATTTTGCAGGTGGTGCTATTTCCAATACTGCTAGGGCTTATTGTCCGTAGCTTACTTAAGCAAAAGGTAGAACAGTATATTCAGGTCATGCCTCTGGTTTCAGTGGTTGCTATTGTGGCCATTGTGGCTGCGATCATTGGTGGCAGCAAGGCTTCTATACTGGAATCCGGGTTAATGATTCTAGGAGTAGTCATGCTGCATAATACCTTGGGATATTTGTTGGGATTCTGGGCCAGTTGCCTGTTTAAGTTACCTTATGCAGACAGTAAAGCGGTGGCAATCGAGGTTGGCATGCAGAATTCAGGACTGGGTGTTGCACTTGCCGCCGTACATTTTGCTGCTTCACCAGTTACAGCAGTACCAAGTGCTATCTTTAGCCTCTGGCATAATATTTCCGGCCCGGCATTGGCAACTTACTGGGCCAGCCGAACTCGGCAGGAAGTAGCCCCACAGCGGCATGAGGAATAAATCTGGTTGTATCTAAACTGTGAACCCAGCTTTTCTCAGAGATGATCATTTAAAGAGCTAGAGTGGTAGTGTTCAATAAGAGTGCGCAATATTAAGCTCAATATAAGATAGATTGGTGACCAGACCGGTTTAAGCACTACATGCCCTTTAGCCGGTATAATATAAAATTTACCTGGCTTTAAACCACCAGATAAAACAGGTACAACTTATAGTCTTCACCCGGCCATACCATGTAGCGAGCGATAATATTGGAAAATAGACGTTACGCATAATCTTGAAAATTCATGAGTATTGAAGCTGTCAGTGGTACAAATATAACTGATCACCCAGAGACTAACTTTTCTAATCGGCTTATAGGATGGATATACTAGACATCTATACTAATCAGGAATAATCCTGCAGTTAAATGTCGGTGCTGCCAGCTCTGGATTGTTTGTTTAAGACTTTCTCCAGGATCTGGTAGATTTTCTTATGATTGGACTGTGCCACATTAAATCTTAGGAACTGGTTAGCGGTTGGTGATGAGCTGAATGCTCCGCCTGGTGCGAGAATTACGCCGTGTTTGAGCGAATCTTTAGAAATTTTATCCGCCTGATAGCCCGCAGGTAACTGGCACCAGAGAAACATACCTGCTTTAGGTAACAACCAAGGGTGAATATCCAGTTTCTTTAAGTTTCCTGCGGTTTTACTCATAGCCTCTGCCAGATGTAGGCGCAGCCAGTCTAGATGCTTGCGGTAGGCTGAATCTGTCAAGGCATGATAAATAATTTCAGTATTTAAATGATTGCTGTTAAAACAGGTAGCGATCTTTAGATCGATCAGGCGTTCAACCCATTCCGGTTTGGCAGCAATATAACCGCAGCGAATAGATGCTGACAGGGTTTTAGAAAAACTGCCAATCTGTATTACCTGATGAAAGCCATTTAATGCTGCATAACGGGGCGCCGGAATTAATTCAAGATCAGCAAAGATATCATCTTCTATAATAATCAGTTGAGCTGCCTCGGCCAGTTTGAGTATCTGGTATGCAGTAGAAATCGAGAGGCTGGCCCCGGTCGGGTTATGTATACCGGCATTGGTAATATAAAGTCGCGGCCGTTTAGCCAGTGCAGCTTGAAACGCTGCTATATCTGGACCCTGAGCTGTAAAAGGAACTGCTATGGTTTCGACTTTATGCACCTTGAGTAACGCGTGAAAGTTAAAATAGCAAGGGTCATCAATCAGGACAACATCACCTGGATTTAAAAAGAGCCGACAGATCAGGTCGATTGACTGTGTACCGCTATCAGATAAAATTATCTGCTCAGGTAGACTGTATACCCCTGTCATCTCCATACGTCTGGCAATCAGATGGCGTAAGGGTGCATAACCGGCAGGTGTAGAATAGCTGACCAGACCATAAGGTTCAGTTCGTGAGGTTTTTCTCAGTGCTTTTCGTAAAGCAGCTTCTGGCATCCAGTTTGCCGGCATCCAGCCACATCCTGGTTTAAGAGAATCTGGCTTTGCTTCAAGAGATTGCCGTGAGATCCAGAGCGGATCTATTTCCCGGGTCAAACAAGGTTCAACCGTATTTAAAGGATAAGCCCTGACCGACGAGCAAACAAAATAGCCCGCTCCGGCACGTGCTTCTATAAGTTCTTCCGTGACCAGCCGTTCATAAGCCTCTACAACGGTAGAGACCGAAAAATTAAATTCCTGGGCCATTGCCCGTACTGAAGGTAAGCGTGCCCCTGAGACCAGATGGCGGTTTGCCACTTTTTCACGCACACTTTGCATGACTATTTCTATTTTTGTTTTCTTTACATTATTTTCCATAACAGTGCCAATTTCTAGAGCAATACAGTATGTTTAAATTGTATGGGGCTGTATCTGTTAGTACAACTATAAGATGTCTTATAACATATCAACCGTTATAGGAAGATAGAGTATGTATAAGTCATCTAGAGGCTGGTTAAATGGGCTGATTGGCGTAATTATTTTTTCAGGCTCCCTGCCTGCAACCCGAGTCGCTGTAGCAGGTTTTACCCCAGAGTTTTTAACTGTTGCCCGTGCAGCAATTGCCGGATTGCTGGCCTTATTGGTCTTAAAAATATTGAAAGAGAAATGGCCTAAACGTACTTATGTGAGCTCTCTGGTAATTGTATCTTTAGGCGTTGTTATAGGCTTCCCTTTATGTACTGCACTTGCGTTGCAATACATTAGTGCATCATATTCAATTGTCTTTATTGCTCTGCTGCCCCTATCTACAGCTATTTTTGGGGTAATACGTGGTGAACAGTGGCCCCAGCCTTTATTTTGGCTATTTGCACTTCTGGGGAGCAGTGGTGTCATGGGTTTTATGCTGCTTAAAGTACAGGGTGAAAATAGCATGTCTGGAAACCTTTGGATGCTAGCTGCCATTACGGTTTGTGGACTGGGTTATGCTGAAGGAGGAAAACTGTCGAGACAGCTTGGCGGGTGGCAAGTAATTTCTTGGGCTTTGGTAATTTCTTTACCGCTTATGCTCATGCTGAGTTATGTCTATCTACCACAAAATTTTAGCCAGATTACTATTTCTGAGCTACTGGCGCTGTTATATGTCGCTTTCTTTAGTATGTTTCTCGGTTTTATTTTCTGGTATCAAGGCTTGGCACAAGGTGGGGTACTGGCAGTAGGACAATTACAACTGCTACAACCGTTTTTAGGTTTAGGCTTGTCTGCTTGGTTATTGAATGAAACCGTAAGCCCGATAATGTGGGGGATTTCACTCATGGTTGTCATTTGCGTAGCAGGAGCTAAAAAATTTTCGGTATATCCCTCGTCTACTAATTCTATAAACAATGTAAAACAATCTTAATTATGAAGATGATCATTTCTTTTAAATAATAAAAAAGAGAGCAATAAACTCTCTTTTTTATTATCAGATATTAAATTATTCAACAGTAACGGACTTGGCTAAATTACGTGGCTGGTCCACATCAGTACCACGTAGCACTGCAACATGGTAAGACAATAGCTGCACTGGAACACTATATACAATAGGCGCCAAGCAGGCAGTTACAGTGGGAATGCTGACCACATGCTGACGCTCTTTTTCCTGTATACCGCTGTTCTCATCTGCAAAAACAAATAATTCTCCACCACGCGCCTGTACCTCTTCCATATTCGATTTTAATTTATCGAGCATGTCATCTTGTGGCGCGAGAATAACTACTGGCATATCGTTATCTACCAATGCCAGTGGGCCGTGTTTTAATTCTCCTGCTGCGTAGCCTTCAGCATGGATATAGGAAATTTCTTTCAATTTAAGCGCGCCTTCTAGCGCGATCGGATAATGAATTCCCCGGCCTAAAAACAGACAATGCTGTTTTTCTACAAACAGCTCAGAGAGACGTAAAATCTCACTGTCATGTTGCAAGGTATCCAGTATTACTTTTGGACAGTGCCATAATTCTGCCGTAATCTCAGCAATCTGCTGAGCACTAATACTTTGCTTGACCTGACCGACTTTTAATATTAACAGCATTAATGCCGCCAGCTGGGTAGTGAAGGCCTTGGTTGAGGCGACACCAATTTCTGGCCCTGCCAAAGTCAGCAGATAATGATCTGTTTCACGTACCATTGATGAAGTTGCAACATTACAAATCGTCATGGTGGTAATAGGGATATTTTTCTCGGCAGCCCGTTTTTTGGTATCACGCAGGGCAGCAAGTGTGTCGGCAGTTTCACCAGACTGAGAAATACAGATATATAGGGTATTTGCTATAATTACCGGCGAACGATAACGGAATTCGCTGGCGATTTCGACTTGGCAGGACAGCCCGATAATCTGTTCAAACCAGTATTTGGCAATCATCCCGGCATGATAGCTGGTGCCACAGGCAATAATCTGTACCTGCTGGATATTCTTGAAATCATTTTCAGCACTTTCCAGAAAATCTTCACGCAGGTGGTCACTATTTAGAGCCTGAGATATTGTCTGCTGAATCGCTTCCGGCTGCTCATAAATTTCTTTGAGCATATAGTGCTTATATTCACCTTTAGATGCATTGCTTACTGTAGCATCCAGCTCTTTTACCGGACGGTCAATACGCTGGCCATGAGCATAAACTTCAATACTGTTACGGGTGAGGCGTGCAATATCACCTTCTTCCAGATAGATAAAACGGTTAGTGATCGGAAGCAATGCCAGCTGGTCAGAGCTAATAAAGTTCTCGCCAATACCTACTCCAATCACAAGAGGTGAGCCTTCACGTACTGTAATTAACTCATCCGGATGATCAGTATGGATAATTCCCAGTGCATAGGCACCTTTTAACTGTGGAACCACCTGATTAACTGCTTCCAGCAGATTTGAGGTTGATTTAAGGGCATCATTAACCAGATGTGCCACTACTTCGGTATCGGTCTGTGAGGTGAAAACATAGCCGAGAGCTTCCAGATCATCTTTGAGTTCCTGGTAATTCTCAATAATACCGTTATGAACAACTGCAACATTACCAGAGATATGCGGGTGAGCATTATCTTCAGTCGGTTTACCATGAGTGGCCCAGCGCGTATGAGCAATACCGACCGAACCGCTAATCTGGCTGTCACGAACTGCCTCTTCCAGCATGGCTACTTTACCGACACGGCGTTCGCGTACAATCTGGCCATTATGCAGCAGGGCAACACCGGCTGAGTCATAACCCCGGTATTCAAGGCGTTTTAGGCCTTCAATTAAAATATTAATAATATTACGTTCAGCAACGCCACCAACAATACCGCACATAGTTTATTCCTCTATTTTTTAATTTTTTGTGGACGCTGATAGTTTTCTTTGGAGAGCTGTTTGGCACGTTCAAAAGCCAGAGAATAATCTTCAACATCACGGGTAATGACTGAGCCTGCACCAACTGTTGCGCCATTACCTATTCTGACCGGGGCAACCAGTGAGCTATTTGAACCGACAAAGGCCTCATTACCAATAATGGTCTTATGCTTGTTGGCACCATCATAATTACAGGTAATTGTGCCTGCACCAATATTGGAATTTTCGCCGACTTCAGCGTCCCCTAAATAAGTAAAATGATTGGCTTTCGAGCCTGTACCGATAGAGGTATTTTTCACTTCAACAAAATTACCAATATGTACATCATTGCCAAGTTTTGCGCCCGGACGAAGGCGGGCAAATGGCCCAATCTGGGTATTTTCACCCACTACCGCGTTTTCAAATACGCTATATGGCTGGACTTTGGTTCCAGCCGCAATTTTAGTATTTTTGAGAACACAGCCTGCGCCAATCTCGACAAAATCACCGAGTTCACAGTCGCCCTCAATAATGACATTAATATCAATTCGCACATCTTGGCCGGCTTTTAATGTTCCACGTAAATCAAAGCGTGAAGGATCAATCAAATGCACCCCTTGCTGCATAAGATCTTTCGCCTGCTGCTGCTGAAAATCGCGTTCCAGTGCAGAAAGTTGCAGGCGGTCATTTATTCCTTCAACTTCAAATGCCAGTTCTGGTTGAATTGATGCAATCTCCAGACCGTCTGCCACGGCCATCGCTACAATGTCAGTCAGGTAATATTCACCCTGTACATTGTCATTGGAAAGCTGCGGCAGCCACTGATGCAGCTTGGCATTACTAACACAATAAATACCGGTATTGATTTCATTAATCAGACGCTGCTCATCCGACGCATCTTTGTGCTCGACAATTGCCTGAATTTTGCCACTTTCACGTACAATTCGGCCATAACCTGCTGGATTGTCTACAGTTAAAGTAATCATGCCAATACCGGTTTCTCTGGATGCCTCCAGCAGCTGTTCTAATGTCTGCTGGCGCACTAACGGCACATCACCATATAGAATCAGGGAAATACCTTCTTTAGGTAATACTGGTAGCGTCATTTGAACCGCATGTCCGGTTCCGAGCTGTTCTGCCTGTTCTACCCATTGAATTTTTTCTTCAACAAATGCATCTTGAACCAGTTGGCCACCATGGCCATAAATCGTAATAATATTTTCAGCTTGTAGTTTTTTTGCGGTCTCAATCACATGACCAAGCAATGGACGCCCTGCCAGAGGTTGTAAGACTTTAGGTAAATGGGAACGCATTCGGGTTCCTTTACCTGCCGCAAGAATAATAACGCTTGTAGACATGAGTAATCCTAAAAAATAGGGTTAAATCCTGGAAAAATATAAATAAATTAATATACAGAGTGCAGCCCAGATACCCGCGATAATATCATCAAGCATAATACCAAAGCCACCATGTACCCGGCGGTCAACTACCCGGATTGGCCAAGGCTTCCAGACATCGAACAAACGGAACAGGGCAAAACCGATAAGAACCCACAGCCAATTCATCTGACCTAGATACACCAGTGGTAAAAATGAAATAGACTGTCCAGCAAATTCATCCCAGACAATGCGGCCATCGTCATGTACACCCATGAGTTCAGCAGTACGCCCGCACAGATAAATACCTAGCAGTGACATCAGTACAATGATCAAGACACTGTTAAAAAAACCTAGTGCCAGCCAAGCGGGTATAAACAGCAAGGCAAAAGCAGAACCAAACGTACCCGGAGCCTTAGGTGCTAGACCTGAACCGAAACCTACGCCACAAAATACAATACAGCGCTGTGTCCAGGTCATCTGTTTAAATTTGATGGAAGGTTTATGCAAAATGTTGATATCCGTGAAACTGAAACGGATGGTCTATGCCATCTTTTTCAAAAGTTAAGCCGAGCCGCTCAGTAATATGCCCGATTTTGCTAATTTTTACATGACTTTGTTGTTGTAAAAGTTTTTCATAAGCTGTCGGACTCAGCGTAAAGCAAAGCTCATAGTCATCGCCACCAGCTAAGGCATACTGGAACTTTTCATTTAAAGAGAGCTGCTGTAGTACAGGATCAAGTGGCAGACACTCGAGTTCGATCTGTGCGCCTACATGCGATGCCTGTAAAATATGACCTAAATCCTGTGCCAGTCCGTCTGAAATATCGATCATGGCTGAGGCCATGCCTTTAAGCTGCTGGCCAAGTTCACAGCGTGGTGTTGGATAATCTAGCCGTTTTTGCAGAGGATGTCCGGGATGTTGCAGACCATAAGCTGCATCTCCAACCTGCCCACTTACACAGATATAATCACCTGCCTGGGCTCCGCTACGTGTAATGGCCTGTCCGGCTTCAACCCAGCCCAATGCAGTAATACTGATAGTTAGATGTGGACCCTGAGTGGTATCACCACCAATCAGGCTGACACCAAACTGCTGGCAGCAGTCAAATAGGCCTTGGCTAAAAGCCTGTAACCACTCGTGATCTACCTGTGGCAAAGTTAATGCCAGTAAAATACTGTGTGGTTTGGCACCCATGGCAGCAATATCAGAAAGATTTACCGCGACACTTTTCCAGCCAATGGCATGGGCAGAGGTCGAGAGCGGGAAATGACGGCCGGCCACGAGTGTATCGGCACAAATGACCAGTTGCTGGCCGGGAGGAGGGGAGACCAGAGCCGAGTCATCTCCAATACCTAAATCAACCTGACTATGATGATTACGGTTAAAGTAGGTCTGAATTAAGGAAAACTCGGCCATCGTCAACAGCTTTTATTCAGCTTGCTGTTTTTCTGCCGCACGCAGACTTTGTGCCAGACGGTCAAGTACACCATTAATGTATTTATGACTATCTGCACCACCAAAATGCTTGGCTAGTTCGATCGCTTCATCCAGTACGACCCGGTAAGGAATTTCAAGATGATCCCGTAGCTCGTAAGCGCCCAGACGTAACGTAGCCAGTTCTACACCATCAAGTGCACCAAGCTCACGGTCAAGTACCGGAGCCAATAAGGTATCAAGTGCTTCATGCTGGGCAACAACTTGCGTAAGCAGCTCATGATAATAGCCAAGGTCGACCTTATGCATGGCATTTTCAGCACGGGTACGAGCTTCAATTTCATGCACTGGATTATGGCTCATTTGCCATTCATATATACCTTGTACAGCAAAACGGCGTGCTTTGCGTTTTGCTGCATAAGTTGCTTGAAGAGTTTGCGACATCTTTTAGATTGCCTTTAACAAGTTAACCATTTCAATAGCAGTCAGGGCAGCTTCGCTACCTTTATTACCTGCTTTTGTACCAGAGCGTTCAATCGCCTGTTCAATACTGTCCGTAGTTAATACACCGTTGATCACTGGCAAGCCAGTATCTAGTCCAACTACGCCCAAGCCCTTGGCACATTCACCGGCTACAAAGTCAAAATGTGGTGTACTGCCGCGAATCACTGCGCCTAGCGCAATAATCGCATCAAATTTGTTTGTTGCAGCTAGTTTTTTTGCAACTACTGGCAGTTCCCAAGCACCCGGTGCGTGAACAACAGTAATATTCTCTTCAGATACACCATGACGTTTCAGTGTATCAATCGCACCTTCTAACAGATGTTCTACAACAAAGCTGTTAAAACGGCCGACCAGAATCGCGTAACGGCCTTCGCTCGCGAGATGTAATAAACCTTCAATACGGCGAATCGCCATAGCAACCTCGATTATTTAACTAAAGTTTGATCTGCGGTGATATATTCCACCACTTCCAGATTAAAGCCGGACAGGGCATTAAAGCGTAATGGCGAGCTAAGTAGCTGCATTTTCTCTACCCCCAGATCCCGTAAAATTTGTGCCCCTACCCCAATAGTCTGATACTGCTGCGATAACGCTGCGTTCGATTTTATCGGTTTAGGCTTGTTCAGGCTTTCAAGCGCAGGGCCCAAGTCCTGCAAGTGACGCTGTCCGATCCAGACCAGTACACCACGTTCGCTATCAGCAATGGTTTTTAAGGCACGGTCCAGATTCCAGGCCGGCTCGCCTTCCTGCTTGTTAAGTTTCAGCAGATCACGAGCTGGATTAAAACCATGCACACGAACCGTAGTGACCCCTTCTTTAGGCTCACCTTTTACTAGCGCCAGATGAATATCCGGGTTACCGATTTCACGATAACGATACAGGTCAAAAGTTCCATATTCAGTGTCGATACTTTGCTGGTCAATACGTTCGATAGTCTGTTCATTGGTCATGCGGTAATGAATCAGGTCTGCGATTGTACCAATTTTCAGCCCATGTTTTTCAGCAAAAATTTCCAGATCCGGACGGCGTGCCATTGTACCGTCTTCTTTAATAATTTCACAAATGACTGAAGCTGGTTCCAGTCCTGCCAGTCTTGACAGGTCGCAGCCTGCTTCTGTGTGTCCGGCGCGGTGCAAAACACCTCCCGGTTGAGCCATTAATGGAAAAATATGCCCTGGCTGGACAATATCACTTGGTTTGGCATGGGCGGCTACCGCAGTACGAATCGTGTGAGCTCGTTCAGCTGCTGAAATACCAGTTGTGATACCCTCTGCCGCTTCAATGGACAGCGTAAAGTTTGTTCCGTGCTGGGCACCGTTAGAATCCACCATCAGTGGCAGATCCAACTGCTTGCAGCGTTCGCGGCTTAAAGTCAGACAAACCAGACCACGCGCATGCGTAATCATAAAATTAATATCTTCAGGGCGTACGTGCGTGGCGGCCATCACTAAATCGCCTTCATTTTCACGATCTTCATCATCCATCAGGATGACCATTTTTCCTGCACGGATATCTGCAACGAGCTCTTCTACAGTATTGAGCGGCATCTATCTAGACCCTCTTTTTTTGTCTTGCTGACAATAAATTGCATTGATAAGCCATAGTCTAACGTGTTTTAACTATATTTGCCTATGCTTATGATATGGATGTTCTGGTTCTCTGTTATACACACCCTAATAGCCCTTTGAAAAGAGTGGAGATTTTAAAACAGAGCTGAATATGCTTAATCTTTGCTCACCTGGAAGATTTTAGGTCTGTGTGCCAAGGGTTTTAGACTGAAATAAAAAAACCTGACCTATATACAGATCAGGTTTTTGTTTTCAGAGAAACTAGACTTGTTCTGAACGTACTTTTTTACCCATCAGGATTTCAGTACGGATTTGCTGTGCAAGTTCAGCAGACTCAGTATTTAAACCATTGAGCATAAATGCATTTCGGGTAAGGACATTACTCGGATTTGGCATTGGCATCAGCTGGTAATTCTGGCTGATGTCTTTAAGCTGTTCATTATTGAGATATAAAGCAGTTTCCTTGGCATTGAGCTGCTGGGCCAGACGTTCAGCAGCTTGCTGGGCGTTGAGCTGCATTGCCTCAACCGCGGTTGCAACCGCACTCCGTGTTTGCAGGGCAAAGCGTTTGTCTTCACGGTAACGTTTATACAGTACATCTGAAAGTAACTGGAATACCGTGCCTACCATAAGCAGGCACTCAACTGCCGGTTTGGAATCAGCAGAGACAGAAACGACTGCACCATTCTGGTTAAATTCCTGTCGAATTTCCAGATTGCTACTGCGTAGATGATAATGCTGTGCACACAGCTCAATACTTTTATTCAGAAAAATCTGACAAAGCTTAAAGTAAGGCACAGAAACGGACTGGTTTACGCTACTAAGCAACTGTTTTGGATCATAGAACTGAATGCTTAATGCCACTCGCTGATCATTATCTGAAGTTATTTCGGCAGTTCTGGCTTTAGGTAATGGCTGGGCTTTAGCCTGCTGCTGTACCTGGGCCACCATCAGGGCAGAATTATGTTTCTCTAGTTCAAGGGCCTGGGTCAACTGCTGAATTTCATGTTTCAAGCGTGACTCATTGTTGATCCGTGCCAGATATTCGCTACGGCTTGGACGCGCAACTGCCCGGTAAGCCAGCCATAACAGCACATGTATAAACAGTGATGCCAGAATTGCCAGCCACTGGGTCCGTAAAATTTCACCAATACTGGGTTTAATCAGACTGACCTCAATACTGCCTACTTTCTTTTCATTTTGCAGCGCATCACGCACAAATACTTCACCCTGACGGGTTTTAGCCATGCCACTTGATGCTAAAAGCTGGTTGTTGGCATCCAGAATGCGAATAGATGCCACACTTGGATTGGTCGCATAACGGTTGGCGACCAATGCCAGCGAAACCGGGTTGGGGGGATCCAGCTCTGCCAGAGAGTCACTGACCAGTTGACTGGTCATCAGCTGGCCTTGGCTGGCCCGATTCTCATTGAGTTGATGGGTTGTTGCAAGAACCAGTAAAAAGGTATGCAATGCAAAACTTATTATCAGCAGGCTAGCAAATAGCCCTTGTCTAGGCGCATTCAACGTAAACTTCCAAGGCAATTATATTTGATTTCGATTATGATTCTTACAATAGTTGTAGCTCAGACCCGAGTCAATTCATGCGAGAAATCATTCTTATATCATTTTTAGGACCTGATCAACCCAACCAGTTTACGCGATTAATGCAGGTATTGTCCGTACATTCCTTGCAAATTCTGGATGTGGGGCAGGCCGTTATTCACAATCAGCTCACCTTAGGTATTGTAGTCGCGTCAAACGACCAGACTGCAACAGCTCTGGCAATGAAAGAGATTTTGATTTTAGCACATGATATTGGTTTAACTGTGCGCTTTAAACCAATCTCAAGCACAGAATACGAACAATGGGTGAATGAAGGTGGCCGAACCCGTTATATTGTCACGGCTTTAGCACCTGAACTGTCAGCTTCGCATTTACAAGCTGTTACGAATATTGTCTCAGGGCAAGGCTTTAATATCGAAACAGTCACCCGTCTATCGGGACGGCCTCATCTGAATCATGAACAGGTAGAACCTAAGCGTAGTTGCATACAGTTTGGCTTGAGCGGACAAATGCTTGATGCCGCAGCTATGCGAGCTGCCTGTCTGAGGCTCTCAACTGAACTTAATGTTGATGTTGCTGTACAAGAAGATAATGCTTATCGGCGTAACCGACGCCTGGTCTGTTTTGATATGGATTCCACCCTGATTGAACAGGAAGTCATTGATGAATTGGCAATAGAAGCTGGTGTTGGTGCACAGGTTGCTGAAATTACCGAGCGTGCCATGCAGGGTGAACTCGATTTCCAGCAGAGTTTCCGTGCACGGGTTGCTCTGCTTAAAGGGCTAGATGCCGAAGTTCTACCAAAAATTGCTGAGCGACTGACAGTGACAGAGGGTGCAGAACGTCTGATTTCAACGTTAAAAGCTTTGGGTTATAAAACTGCTATTCTTTCGGGTGGTTTTCAGTATTTCGCAGAATATTTACAGGCCAAACTCGGGATTGACGAAGTACATGCCAATATACTTGATGTAGAAAATGGCCGTGTCACTGGTGAAGTGAAAGGACATATAGTCGACGGTGCCCGCAAAGCCTTCTTACTGCGTGAACTGGCAGAAAAAATGGGTATTTCCCTGGAACAGGCAATTGCTGTTGGAGATGGTGCTAATGACTTGCCTATGCTTTCAATCGCGGGCTTAGGGGTGGCTTTTCGTGCCAAACCTCTAGTACGGCAAAATGCTAATCAGGCAATTTCGAGTGTAGGCCTAGATGGTGTTCTTTATTTACTGGGTGTACACGATAAGGACTTGAATCGTGCCTGATGCGTAAATACAGTTACAACTTGTGCGACTCAGGAGTCGCACTTTTTGTTGGTAAACTTCTGATAAACAGATAGTTAATAAAAAATAATCTTGGTTTGTATATGTGTAGATTAAACTAAAAAATTATTTTTTGCTCAAAAAAGCAACATATTTTTTTGTAATGACGCGCCAAGATTGATACAGCTTGGGATAAGACATTTCTATATTTTTTTTTAATGTAATGACAAAAGAATGTTGCGACAAGGTATGTCGTGTAATCGGAATTCAGGGCTTTTTTTCTATAGAAAACTCTTCATAATGCCAACAAGTACAAAACAGGCTAAGCAGAATAATCAATTTTGCAGGGCATTTGGGGAATAACATGATGGTCTAAGAAAGGGCCTAACGACATCATTAATGACGGAGATTGGTATGTGGACAGCGAATTATGCAACCATCATGGGATTTGGTTTAATTGTTGCTGCACTTGTTGCTGTTTTCTTTTCGCCTTACCGTCGTTGGCTGAGTTTTATGCTTGCCGGTATGGTATTCTGGGGTCTACTGGAAATGGTACGTTTTGGTATTCAATCAGTTTTTATTATTCCACTCACTTACAGTTATTTATGTGCACTCAGCCTGGCCATGCTGGCGATTACCATGCTCTTGCTGCGTGAAGACCACCGTGCACAAAAAGCCTTGGCTAAACGCCAGTACATTGAGCATACTCCAGTTTATGAAGACGACCAGCAACAGTGTTCAAGTCGCTAAAAATAAGCTGACTTAACAAAAAAGGTGTACCTGTCCGTACACCTTTTTTTACGTTTGATAATTTTTAATATACAAAGACTTTATTTAAAAATAAGCTTTTATGCTACGATCATAAGATTATTTTTTATAAGAATATAATAGGCGCGCATGTCATGAAACTCTCTTCAATTCCTGTTGTTCACTTGCCTCTGGTTGACCTGAGTACTGATCCTCTCGATTTACTCCTGATGGGATTAGCTCTACGTATGAAGCAATTGGCCCGTACCAGTCCAAAGTTTATTGAACTGACCCATGATCGCCAGTTCCGTATCCAGATTGGGACAGAACAGGGGATGGCACGTCAGTTTGTCATTAATCATGGGCAAGTAGAAACTGTATCTGGTTCTGCTGAAAAAGCTGACTTTATTTTACAGTTTGCAGATAGTGAGCAGGGGGTGAAGACGCTGCTTAAAGGTGATCCAACTGCTTTTATGACAGGGATGCAAAATGGCAGTATTAAAATGGAAGGTGATTTTGGTTTACTGGTCTGGTTTAACCAGGTAGCAAAACTGCTTCCACCTAAACTGCCAAAGCCGGTTAAAGAAAAAATTAAAATGGCTCGCCAGTTTTTAAAGGAAAAAACGGGTAAATAGTAAAACCCAGCCCTCTTAAAATAGAGGGCTTCTTTATATTTTTTTAAAAATTACTCTATTTCAAGATTGAAGGTAACCGGGCCATCATTTACCAGATGGACTTTCATATCTGCTGCAAAAATACCGGTTTGTACATTCTCAAATTGAGACTTCGTGTAGGCAACCAGGTCTTCATAAAGTACTTTAGCTTCACTCGGTGGCATCGCTGGTCCAAAGTCCGGACGTAACCCTTTTTGGGTTTGAGCCATCAGGGTAAACTGGGAAACCAGTAGAATACCACCCCCTACCTGACTGACATTCCAACCCATTTTTCCCTGCTCATCATCAAAAAACCGATATTTTAAAATTTTATCGATTAATTTCTTACCCGTATCCAGCGTGTCTTCTTTCCCTAATCCTAAAAATACCAGAATCCCATGACCAATTTCACCGGTAGTTTTGCCTTCCACTATGACTTTGGCCTCAAGTACACGCTGTAATAATGCCCGCATCTCACTCTCTTTTTTGCTTATTTAAAGACTGGGTTAATAGTGTATCAGAACTCGATTTCTAAACTTGAATATATATTTTATTCATATTATACAACATCTTATTTTTAAATATTTGAATAATCGATTATATTTATTTTTATTATCATTTTTAACTATTTGAAAGACTCTAGTAAAGTGCCGCTGCAGAAAATTAAAGAGATGATGTTATGTTTAAGCGTTCATTACTGGCCGCCATGCTGGGTGTTACCATGTCAGCAAGTTACGCAGCGCCTTTGACCAAAGACAATGGAGCACCTGTAGGGGATAACCAGAATTCAATCACTGCCGGCGAGAATGGCTCAACTTTGCTTCAGGATGTACAGCTGATTCAAAAATTGCAGCGTTTTGGTCGTGAGCGTATTCCTGAGCGTGTAGTACACGCACGTGGTACAGGAGCATATGGCGAGTTTATTGCGACAAAAGACTTATCGGACTTAACGGTTGCATCACTATTTAAAGCAGGAATCAAAACACCGGTTTTCTTGCGTTTCTCTACCGTAATCCATCCTAAAGGTTCACCAGAGACATTACGTGATCCGCACGGTTTTGGCCTGAAGTTTTACACTCAGGAGGGCAACTGGGACCTGGTCGGCAACAACCTGCCTGTATTTTTTATTCGCGATGCTATTAAATTTCCCGACTTTATTCATGCCATGAAGCCAAGCCCGGTGACAAATGTTCAGGATCCAAACCGTGTGTTTGACTTCCTGCAAAGTCAGCCTTGGGCTGTAAATATGCTGACCTACGTGTATTCTAACCTCGGTACTCCAGTCAGCTACCGTAACCTGGATGGCTTCGGTGTGCATGCTTTCAAACTGTACAATGCTAAAGGCGAGTATAAGTATGTGAAATTCAATTTCCGTACTCAACAGGGGCTTAAAGGCATGAACATGGAACAGACTCGTGAGATGCAAGGTAAGGACTTTAATCATCTGACCAATGACCTGTACAACAATATTTATGCCGGAAACTATCCAAAATGGGATTTATATATTCAGGTACTTGACCCGAAAGATCTGAACAAATTCGACTTTAATCCACTGGATGCTACTAAAATCTGGCCCACTCACCTGATTCCAGAAGTTAAAGTAGGTACTTTGACGCTAAACCGTATGCCGAAGAATTTCTTTAATGAAACTGAACAGTCGGCATTTGCACCAGGTAATCTGGTTCCAGGCATTGAGCCTTCTGAGGACCGTCTGCTACAGGGCCGTATCTTCTCTTATTCAGATACCCAGATGTACCGTTTAGGTGCAAACCATCAGCAGATTCCAGTAAACCGTCCTCTGGTCAAAGTCAATAACAATAACCAGGAAGGCTTCATGAATGTATCTGAACGTGATTCAGATGTGAACTATGAACCAAGCCGCAAGGAACCTAAACCTTCAACCACACATGCCAAAGCAGTCATGACACCACTTGAAGGAAGTGTATTACAGCAGGCAATCAAGAAAGAGCAATCATTCAAACAGGCCGGTGAACTCTATCGCTCCTATTCAGCGGTTGAAAAAAATGACCTGATCCGTAACTTGGCAGCTGATTTGGGTGCAGTAAAAGATACCGAAACCAAACACATCATGCTGTCCTACTTTTATAAGGCAGATGCAGAGTATGGTACACGGCTGACCCAGGCGGTAAAAGGTAACCTGGCTACTGTTAAGGCAAAAGCAGAGCAACTGCAAGACTAAGTCCGGTCAGTCCTTCAGTGAGGTAAGGTGAGTTAACTTAATCACCTTTACCTCATACGGTGCACTAGTTTTAAAGTGGAGTGATTACAGCAATATGTTAGAGATATTTTATTATTTTGAAGACTAAGGGGAATCCTGATGAGTTTTTTAAAAAGCACTTTCCTGATTTCACTATTTTGCCTGAGCAGTACCGTCGTGATGGCCGAAGTAGCTGAGTCTCCTGTGCAAGACAGTAAGCTGCCAGCCCAGCAGGAACTGGTTGATCTTTTCTTCGCTGCTGCAAAAACAGGAAATAAAGAAGTAATTGATGAATTCCTAAAATATGGATTTCCGGTCGATAGCAGAAATCATGCAGGTTTTACTCCCTTGATGATGGCAACTTACTATGGCCAGCAAAATATTGTCAGCACATTATTGGCATCCGGGGCTGACCGCTGTGCCAGAGACAATAAAGGTAATACAGCCTTGATGGGTGCTATTTTTAAAATGGAATGGGCAATTGCCAGACAGCTGCGTAAGGTCGACTGTGATATGAATACACAGCAGCCCGGACAAAAAACTGTAGCAGAATTTGCTAAAGTGATTGGACAGGAACAGGCTCTTAAAGAGCTATTGAACGAATAATATATGCTGGCTAAGTTTTTAAAATATAGATAAAAATTTAGCGGACTGTTTGCAGGTAGATTCTGAACAGTATAAGACCATAGTCTTGCTTTACGTATCTACATGAAAAACTCGGCTTATAGCTCATCAAAATATGTTTTAATTAAAAGATTAAAGCAAAAATTTTCTGCATATGTCTGCAATTATTCACTCCCTTCTTGATACTGACTTATATAAATTCACTATGCTACAGGTGGTATTACATAAGTTTCCGCAAACTGACAGTGTCTATCATTTTCGTTGCCGGAATCTGGAAGATACTGTATATCCTTTGTCAGATATCCTGGATGAACTCAATCAGCAACTAGATTATTTATGCCAGCTCACATTTAAAGAAGATGAGTTGCAGTATTTGCGCAATCTACGTTTTATCAAGAGTGATTTTGTCGACTATCTGGAACTGTTTCAGCTCAAACGTCGTTTTATTAAAGCCAGTATAGATGCAGAAGGCCGGCTGGATATCTGGATTGAAGGCCCAATGGTTCAGGCCATGATGTTTGAAATCTTTGTACTGGCACTGGTTAACGAACTATATTTTCGCCGTATTCGCAGTAAAGAAGTATTGGATGAAGGTGAACGACGTTTGCAAGCCAAGCTGGAACTGATCAAGAGTTATGAGCGTGGACAGCAGCCAAATGATCCTCCTTTTCTGGTGTCAGACTTTGGTACACGCCGTCGCTACAGTTTTGAATGGCAAAAGCATGTAATTGAAGAGTTTCATAAGGCCAGTCCAAGTGTTTTTCGTGGTACCAGTAATGTCTTATTGGCAAAAGAGCTGGGTATTACTCCTATCGGCACAATGGCACATGAATTCTTGCAGGCCTTTCAGGCACTGGATGTACGGCTGCGCAATTTTCAGAAAGCTGCACTGGAAACCTGGGTACAGGAATATCGTGGTGATCTGGGCATTGCCTTAACTGATGTTGTGGGTATGGATGCCTTCCTGCGTGATTTTGACCTATATTTTGCTAAATTGTTTGATGGTCTGCGGCATGATAGTGGTGATCCTTATGAATGGGGTGACAAGGCCTATAAGCATTACCGCAAGCTAAAAATTGACAGCCGGACTAAAATGCTGACCTTCAGCGATGGCCTCAATCTGGAAAAAGCATGGAAACTTCATCAGTACTTTAAAGACCGCTTTCAGGTCAGTTTCGGTATTGGTACCAATTTGACTAATGATATGGGCCAAACACCCTTAAATATTGTTTTAAAACTGGTGGAATGCAATGGACAATCGGTTGCCAAAATTTCAGACAGTCCGGGTAAAACCATGACCGATAACGATACCTTTCTGGCCTATTTACGACAGGTTTTTGATATTCAGGAACCTGAAATTTAAGCTGGTTTACATAGCAGTTATTTTATAAAGGCCCTATAAAAAACCGCAATGGCTTTAAATTAGACTATGCTAAAATTGGCTTCAGATAAAAAATAACCTGAAATAAATGTAATGATGACACCTGATTTTAACTTTGGTTTAATGATCGAAGCCGAGGAGCTTTTACCACAGCTGGGTCATCCAAAACTGCGTATTGTCGACTTGAGCCGAGAATCAGTTTATCAGCAACTGCATATTCCGCACGCCTTACATTTAAAACCTAAATTATTAGTACGTCATGAAGAGCAAGCCTCTGGCCTGCTCCCAGATGAGCTGGGCCTGCAGGCACTAATTGAATATTTACAAATTTCTCCAGAACATCATGTAGTTGCTTATGATGATGAAGGCGGGGCATGGGCAGGACGCTTGCTCTGGAACCTGCATTGCTTGGGTTTTGAACAGACCAGTCTGCTAAATGGTGGTATTCATGGCTGGCTGGCTGCCGGTTTACCTACTTCATCTGAACAGGCGGTTATTAAAGCCGCTGATACACTGGTACAGGTTGACCTTGGCCAAAGTGAGAAATATCGGGTAAAATATGATCTACTTCGTCAAATGATTAAAGAAGATAGCGCCCAGCTATGGGATTGCCGAACCTTTGATGAGTATACTGGCCTGCGTCTTGCAGCCCGTCGTGGTGGACATATTCCAGGTGCTCGCCATTTTGAATGGAGTACTGCCCTTGACCGACAAAATCATCTAAAATTGCATCCGCTAGAACGCACCCGACAAAATCTGCAGAATGCAGGTTTTCAGCTGGACCAGCCTGTCGTGGTGTATTGTCAATCGCATCATCGCTCTGGGCTGGCTTATATACTGGGCCGACTTCTCGACTGGGAAATACAGGCTTATGATGGTGCATGGAGTGAATGGGGCAATCGCCTCGACAGCCCTATTATTACCGGAGAGTTGCCGTTTTGAGCCTCACATCACGTCTGAAAAAAAATATCTTTATTCGGGCCCAGCGCCTGGTTCCCCAGCATCAGCTAAGCCGGGTAGTCGGTAAAATTGCTGCCAGTGAGAACCCGCTGGTACGTGCGGCGGTCATTCAGACCTTTAAAACCCGCTATGGCGTAGATATGTCAATTGCCGAGCAGGTTAATGCTTTAAAATATAAATCTTTTAACGAGTTTTTTACCCGTGCCCTACGCGAAGGTGTGCGTATGGTAGATGCTGATCCTAAGAGTATCGTTTCACCAGCCGATGGCGCTATCTCACAGCTGGGTACGATCCATGACGGTGATATTTTTCAGGCGAAAGGACAAAGTTTTTCTGTCGAGAAACTCATCGGTGATCCACAACTGGCAGAGCCATTTAAACATGGCCAGTTTGCTACGGTCTATCTTTCTCCGCGGGATTATCATCGTGTCCATATGCCAATAACGGGTACATTAACTGAAACCCTGTATATTCCAGGTGAGCTGTTTTCAGTTAACCAGATTACTGCCGAGAATATTCCTGGCCTGTTTGCACGTAATGAGCGTATGGTCTGTCTGTTCGATACCGAACTGGGACGCATGGCGGTAGTCATGGTAGGTGCCATGATTGTGGCTGGAATTGAAACAGTGGTTACTGGAAAAGTAAAACCGTCCGGTCGTCTTGAGCTGAACCAGCATAACGTGGTACTGGAAAAGGGTGCCGAACTGGGACGTTTTTACTTGGGCTCAACTGCTGTAATTTTATTTGAACAGGATAAAATGGCTTGGGATGCGGAATTTAAGGCCAATTCTGTGGTGACTATGGGACAGAAACTGGGTCAGGCTCTTTAGAAGACCAATAATAAAAAATGCGCCTTGAGGCGCATTTTTTATAGATCTAGTTTAAATGATATAGGCGTTCTTTAGGGAAGACAGCTTTGAAGGTCGAGCCTTCATTTTCCTTTGATTCAATTTCCAGATAGGCATTGTGCTGCATGAGTACATGCTTGACGATCGCAAGGCCTAATCCGGTACCGCCGGTTTGCCGGCTGCGGGCACTATCCACCCGGTAGAAACGTTCAGTCAGTCTTGGTAGGTGCCGTGGGTCAATTCCGATGCCTGTATCCTGTACGGTAAAATAGCCATGTTCACCATCATCATGCCAGCCGATAGTAATCGTACCGCCCTTGGGCGTATATTTAATGGCATTGGTAATCAGGTTGCTAAAGGCGCTGGCCAGTTCCATATCTGAACCGATCAGGTCACAATGGCTGTCTATATCCAGATTAAGTGTATGGCCATAATCGACATTATAGGCCTGAGCATCATCAAAAAGCTGGTTCATTAGACCGGGCATTTCCACAATCTGGTTCTTAGCAATTTTCTTGTTATTTTCAAGACGTGATAACAGCAACAAGTCATTAACCAGAGAATTCATGCGCTTGGTTTGTGCCTGCATCTGGTCAAATGCCCGTTTCCAGCGTGGATTCAAATCTTCCTGATCGGTAAAAGTCTCAATGTAGCCACTTAATACAGTGAGCGGGGTGCGTAATTCATGCGAAATATTGTCGACAAAATCTTTACGCATCTGTTCCAGGTTTTGCATGCGAGTAACATCATAAGCCACCAGCAAATGACTTTCGCCACCAAAACGGGTTAGCTTGATTTGCACATAGTGGTCTTCATGCACGGGCGACTTCATCTTGATGCCATCTGGCGCCTGATCAATATTTTGAAAATATTCAATAAAAATAGGCTGGCGTAGTATCGTGAGCAGATTACGACCACGATCTAGGGGCTGTATACCAAGCAGTTTTTCAGTAGCCGGATTAAACCATTCTATCTGGTTCAGATCATCAATCAGCATTACTGCTTCAGACAGTGCGACTAATGAAGATTGCGCCCGGTCAATCAGTCCGACCATTTCTGCCTGCACGATGCGTTCCTGACGCTGGGCCCGGTATACATTAAACAGGAGTGCTCCCCAGATACCGTTTAAATTAGGTGGAGCATCATAAGGCCGGTTAGAAATCCATTCATTTACTAAATATAAGGACCGTAGTTGAAAAGCAAAAAACACGACAAAGCCAATGAAAATACAGCTCCAGAAATAGCCGATCCCGAAACCGATCAGACTGGCAACGAGCAGTAGAAAGACCAGCAGCCGTAAGTCCTGTTTAGCAAAAGTCCACAAACTGCTGTATCGGAATTTTTTGTAGTCCCGGGCCAGCTCAGGAACCGGATATGGTTCATACATAAAGTCAGTTTAACCTAGAGCGACATCAGCACGGGTCGAGAAGCGGTAACCGGTTCCACGTACAGTCTGTACAAAGCGGTCGGCACCATAAGGCTCAAGCACCTTGCGTAAACGTCGGATATGTACATCAATGGTACGATCTTCAATATATACATTTCCGCCCCAGACCTGGTCAAGTAACTGGGCACGGGTATAAGCACGCTCTGGATGAGTCATGAAGAACGCCAGTAAGCGATACTCGGTTGGCCCCATTTCCAGAATGGAATCACCAAAGCTGACACGTTGACTGACCGGATCTAATAGCAGGCCATTTGCATCAATTGTTTTCTCACCGCTCAAGGCATTGGCACGGCGCAGTACAGCTTTAATTCGGGAAACCAGTTCACGAGTTGAGAATGGCTTGGTCATGTAATCATCTGCACCGGCATCAAGGCCTTGTACTTTATGGTCCTCTTCGCCACGGGCAGTGAGCATAATTACCGGAATTTCAGAAAGATTTTCATCGCGCTTCAGACGGCGACACAGATCAACACCACTGATGCCGCCTGGCATCATCCAGTCCAGAAGAATCAGGGCCGGGCGCTGATCAACAATCATCTGATGAGCCTGCTTGGCATCTTCAGCTTGCAGACATTGAAAACCTGCCATGTCCAGAGAGGTATGAATCATTTCACGGATCGGTAATTCATCATCTACAATTAAAATATAATCATCTTTCACAGCGCAATACCCTATTCGTTATTAACGGTGAACCGTTTTTATTTATGACAGGCTTATTACAAAGATAAATTATGACAGTATCATTGCAAAAATGGAGACAAACTCTATTTTAGCAATTATTTGTGACAAATATTACATTCAAATAGCAGCTCTGCGAAAGTATGGTATTAATAATTCAGAAATTATCACAATATTAAATTAAGAAAGATAAGCGATCAGCTCACAATTTAAAGAAAGACTATTTCTCAAATTTTTCTAATAATGCCATAAATACCACTTGGGCTGCTGCCAGTATATCTTCAAGACTCTGTTTAAAACCGCCCATAACCCAGCGAATTGCCAGCTGTGTGACATAACCGTTCAGGCCAGTCGCAATCAGTGAAACCTCATGCTGGCTACGGCTTAGATGCGGCATCATTAACATCACAAAAGCCTGAATCATTCGATCAAAACGCAGCATGGTTTCCTGAATGGTAGCCTGGTTATGCAATTCCTGAACCAGCATGGCATCCACATAAATGATACGTGCAACCCGTGGATCATCTTTTAACATGTTGAGTAAAGCCCGTAAGCCGGCTTCAATCATTTTATCAGGATTAGGCGAAGCCTGCATAATAGCCTGCATTACCCTTTGCTGTAGCTCTTCAATCAGCTGGAGAAAAATAGTCTGGAACAGCTGTTCACTTTTCTTAAAAGATTCATAAAAATAACGTTCAGTCAGTCCGGCTTCACGGCAAATATCTTTAACCGTAACTGAAAAAAAACCTTGAGTACCGTAAGCCTCAATTCCGGCTTCAATCAGCTTGGTGCGACGTGCAAGTTTACGTTCTGACAGAGATAATCCCTTGAACTGACGTTCCCTCGAACTGGCAACTGTATCTGCCTGTGGCTCCTGAGCATATTCTGACTGACTCATCTTTACCTATTATCTATAGAATTCTATGGCAGCCATTTTAACAAGTTTTTTAAACGAAGGTGCTGTCAGATACTGCCGTTTATTTTTCATGCATTTTTAACTTTAAAGAAATATTGACAATATGAATTGTCAAAATTATATTGAAAAGGAAATTTGCTATCTATCTGCCACTGCAGAGAGAAAAATAAAGGAACATGCATGAAGAATTTTAAAAATAAAGTTGCTGCCATTACAGGTGCAGGCTCAGGGATTGGCCAACAGCTGGCGGTTTTGCTGGCTAAACAGGGCTGCCATTTGTCTTTAAGTGATGTTAATGCGCAAGGCCTGCAAAAGACTGTCGAACTGTTAAAAGACAGTAATGTACGAGTCACTACCCAGATAGTGGATGTGGCAGATCGTGAAGCAATAAAAGCATGGGCTGAAGAAACCGTCAGAAATCATGGGTCGGTAAATCTGATTTTTAATAATGCCGGCGTTGCTTTAGCTTCAACAGTCGAAGGTGCCAATTATGATGAGCTGGAATGGATTGTCGGAATTAATTTCTGGGGCGTAGTATATGGTACTAAAGAATTTCTGCCTTATCTGAAAAAGAGTGGTGATGGGCATATTGTCAATATTTCCAGTTTATTTGGTCTGACAGCTCAGCCTACTCAGTCTGCCTATAATGCGACCAAATTTGCAGTGCGTGGTTTTACTGAATCGTTACGTCAGGAACTGGACCTGCAAAAATGTGGGGTAAGTGCCTTATGTGTGCATCCAGGCGGTATTCGTACCAATATTGCCAATGCTGCTAAAGTCAATCAAAGTCTTAAATCACTAGGCATGCATCCCGAAAAATCAGTCAGTTCATTCAACAAACTGCTCCGTATTCCACCAGAAGAGGCTGCTCGCCAAATTCTGGATGCGGTACTGAAAGACAAGCGCCGTCTATTGATTGGTAATGATGCAAAATTTCTGGATGCCTTGCAGCGCGTTATGCCGGCCAAATATCAATATATTACTGGTCTGCTGACTGGCATGAATAAAAAACCACGTAACCAGATCGTATAACTGTTTATTAATATACTAAATAAAAAAAGCCCAGATCCTATTATCGGGTCTGGGCTTTTTAATACCTAAAAAAAGAGAGTGTTATTTTAAATTAATACCTCTACAGTTTTTTTCTTCCATACGAACTGGTAATACAAACCTTGTAAAATACAGAGACTTACAAAAGCAAGTGCATAGGCATACCAGATTCCTTTAAGGCCCCAGATTTGACTAAACCAGTAAGCGCATGGCAGTTCAATCGCTAAAATAGCAAAGATATTGATGAGCATCGGTACAGTTACGGTGCCACTGGCACGCATGATGGAGGCGAAAATGGCACTGGCTCCAAAAAACAGAATAGACCACAGTACAATAAACAGTAACTGCTGACCCAGCTCGACTACTTCCGGATCGGTAATAAAAAGTGCCATCAGATACTTCGAGAAAAGATAGCCTAATATTACCAGAATGCCAGTGATGACAAAATTCATGCCGAGCGCAGTACGGCTCACCCGTGACAGTAAATCGTTTCTACCCGCCCCAATCGCTTGGGCTGCAAAAATTGAAGCTGCGATACCTATAGAAAGTGCTGGGAACTGGATATAGTTTAAAACCTGGTTAACTGCACCATAAGCTGCTGTAGCATGGGCACCAAAACGGTTAACCAGCCCCACAATAACCAGGCCAGCTACAGAGGTGGTTACCATCTGGATGCCAGTGGGAATACCTAGCCTTAAAATAATTTTACTTAATTTTGGCTGATGACGGATATAACTGAACAGCTCCCGGTCTGGACGTAAAGGATGATGTTTTTTATTCAGATAAACTGCAAGAAAGCCCAGCACCGCAAGGTAGCCCACAATAGTCGCAATAGCCGGTGCAATAATCCCCATTTTAGGTAAGCCGAAATAACCGGCGATCAGGATAGGGGTGATCATTAAGCCGATCAGGCTGGTCATACCCAATGCAATCAGGGGCGTTACACTGTCACCGACACCCCGTAAAATAGATGTATAAATAATATAAATAAATAGCAGGGGGCTGCCAGCCAGCATCCAGCGGACATAAGGAAGTGATAAATGCATCACAGCCGGGTCTGTACCCAGTGCAAGCAAAATATGCTCGGCAAATATAACCCCCAGTAACGCCACAACAATCCCACCGATTAATGTCATAAATAAGGTAGAACCAACTACGCAGCGCACCTTCTGTATATTCTGAGCGCCCCAAGCCTGGCCAACCAGTACAGTGGCTCCTGCTGAAAGCCCAATTACAAATGCCATCAGACAGAATAAAATTGGAAAAAACACGGAAACGGCAGCAATTGCCTCGACGCCCATCATCTGCCCGACAAAGATCGTATTAATTGTCCCGGACAGATTTTGCAGAATATTGGTTGCAATTAATGGTAAAAGAAAAACTAAAAAAGTTTTCCAGAGTTTCTGCTGCTGTATAGTAGTTTGATGTGGTGCCATAACAGTGCGTCGCACTCTCCCTGTTTTTAGTATTATCTTTAAAATAACCTTAACATAGGGCTGACCTGAAAAACGCTATGAATTAAGTAAATTCCTGCCAAAATAGTGGTATCTGTTTAGCAGCCGCGTAAAATTTCGCAGGCTTTATGCAATGTAGATTCCTGTTTAGCAAAGCAGAACCGGATCAAACGTAGTTCAGAGGGCGGTTTTTCATAAAAGGCAGAAACAGGAATAGCTACAATACCATGCTGTTCAGCCAAAAATTTACACATTTCCATATCATTCAGTTCTGGGCAGATCTGGCTGTAGTCCAGATTCTGAAAATAAGTGCCTTGAGAAACTTCATACTGGAAGCGTGAACCTTTTAATCCTTCAATAAACAGGTCTCGCTTGGCCTGATAAAAACTGCCGAGCTGCTCAATATGTTCTGGATGCTGCTGCATATAGCTGGCCAAGGCTACCTGGCAGGGAGTATTCGCACAGAAATTTACAAACTGATAAACCTGACGAAACAGGCGCATGAGATGCGGTGAAGCTGCACAATAACCTGTTTTCCAACCTGTCACATGAAAGGTTTTACCAAATGAACCAATCACGAAACTGCGCTCGGCCAGCTCAGGGAAACTGAGGGCACTCAAATGCGGACGGCCATCAAATACCAGATGCTCATACACCTCATCGCTGAGAATCACGATATTGGTGTCTTGCACCAGTTTAATCAACTGTTGCCAGTCTTCACGTGTCCAAACAGTAGCACTCGGATTATGTGGAGTATTGACGACTATCATTCGTGTTTTAGAGTTGACCTGTGGTTTTAAATGCTCCCAGTCAACCTTGAACTCTGGCGCTTGCAAGGCTATACGCTTACAGCTTCCTCCCATCATCTGTACACTGGGTACATAGCTGTCATAACTCGGATCAAAAATAATTACTTCATCACCCGGACGAATCATCGCTTGAATAGCGCAAAAAATAGCAATTGTAGCGCCTGGTGTAATGGTAAGCTGAGCCCGTGGATCAATATTGATCTGGTCGCGTTTATAAAACTGGGCAGCCAGCTGTTCACGAAGGGTCAGTAAGCCATCACCCGGAGCATATTGATGATGGCCATCAAGACTGGCTTTAGATAATGCCTCGACCAGTTCGGGTGGTGCTGGAAAATCTGGAAAACCCTGAGACAAGTTCAGTGCATTCAGGCGCTGTGCCATTTCTGTCATCACACTGAATATGGTCACGTTCTGTGCGGCAAATTTAGACTCTACTTTAAACATATCGTAAACCTCCTTTTAAAATTTAACTCAAGCTTAAAAAGCAAAGTCCACCAACGCGCGAATAATGCCGAGAGTCAGTCCGATAAAAGCGCCTACGACTACGCCGTTAACGCGGATCATGTGCAGGTCGCCACCCACTTCGTTCTCAATTTTGTCAATCATTTCCCGCGAATCCCATTCATGAATCCGCTCACTAATAAAATGAATCACCCGGTCACTGTACTGGTCACTAAAGCTAACAGCCAAACTACTCATCCGCTGATTCAGCAAGTGACGGACTTCTCTATTCTGCATCAGGTTCTCACCCACCTGCTGAATGGCAACTCTTAAATTCAGAGCAATTCCCGAATCCGGTTTTTCTAAATCGTCCTTGACAGCATTACACAATATAGCCACCGCGCCACTAATAAAGTTAAGTACTTGCGGACTGTCGAGCAGGGCATCCTTGGCACTGTTCAGACGTTGACTCGACAGGCTATTTTCATCTGTCAGTTCCAGCATAAGCTGGCTTGCATATTGTTCAATACTCTGCCGCCACGGATGCTCGGGATCAGCCAGCATGGACTCGACCCGGCCAAGCATTGAATCAACGGTCCGCTGCTGTACATCAATACCAATCCAGCTAGCGCCTCTTGCCAGTTTCCAGACACCGAGTTCCATAAACAGCTTACGGGTCAGCTCACGTGTCTCTTCCGGATGTGACTTCATCCAGTCCTGAGCTAGATCCAGCCCACGCTGCAATACATCCTGGTGAAAATCATTTTCCAGTACAGCACGCAACATTTCACTGGCCAAAGTGTTGATCTGGGTATTACGTACCCACTGCACACTATTATTCTGGATAAAACGGCCAATTTGCTCCTGCCCGACAAATTCAAAAATTTTGGGTACAGTCTGTTGAATAATCTGTACCACTTGCAGATTGTTATCTGGCTGAGCCAGCCACCGTCCGGCTGCCATGGCCAGATCAGTATCTTGCAGACTGCGTTCTACCACTGATGGAGACAGGAAGTTTTCCTGTACAAAGCGGCCCATAGATACGGCAATCCGATCCTTGTTGCGTGGAATGATTTCTGTATGGTCTTTTAAAAATGCTGGAATAGGAATACGACCAAAAGGATTCCGGAACAGAACTGTAATCGCATACCAGTCAGCAAGCCCGCCCACTACTCCAGCTTCAGCAGCAAGCATCAGGATCTGGATTAGCCAGGCATACTCTGGCACGAACTTGGCCATGGCAATGAGTATGAGCCAGGCTACAACCGCCACAACTAGAGCGACTGTGGCATAACGTTTACTACGGTTCAGACTCGGAGAAGTCATAGGTTCAGCCATAAAATTTTATTTGTCCTTAATTTTTGTTTTTATCATTTGGTTGTGTTCTGGGCTGGTGCAGTCTGGGGTTGTAGGACCTGACCAGTTGGACTGACTCCATATTTCTGTCCAATAGATGACAGAATAAGACGTGCATCAAAGGCCTCCTGAGGCACATTTTTCTGCTCCTTGTAACATTCAATAGTATAGGAAACCTGAACCGGGTCAATATTTACCACTTGCGGCATATCATAAAACGGATCTGGCCAGAAGCCGGGATAGCGCCGGTAATAAGCGGAAGGATAATAGGGCCGGCTTGGATAGACGACTGCCTGACGGGGTGGCTGCTGGGTGCGGTTGCTCGGATCATCCAGTACTTTAAAGTAGCGAAAACCGTTTTCTACTGTGGTCTGTGCTGCTTTAACCAGGGTAATTTCTTCTGCAGTCCCATAACTGATATTGTCACGAGCCTGGTAACTGATACGATAGGTCTGCGCATTTAAAGCATAACTTGAGAATTGTCCCAACTGGTCAAATGTCAAAGGCTTGTGCGGGGTAGTAGCACAACCGCCAAGCAGCAGAGCTGTACCGAGAGCAAAACCTATAGATAAATTTTTCATCATACACCTCCTATCAGGAAGGACAGCACAATGGCTGGGGAGTGCAGGAAGGTTAAAAGCTGCTTCCTGGCTGATCTAGGAATTCCAGTTCTTCCGGAGTTGATTCACGGCCCAGAATTTTGTTGCGATGCGGATAACGCCCGAAACGTTCAATAATTTTCTTGTGACGTTTTTCATAATCCAGATTAACCGGATTACCCAGACGCTGAAAGAGCTTTAATGCAAATTCATGCATCATTTTTGATTCACTGTGCATGAATGGCATGTATAAAAAAGAACGTTGTTCAGGATTGAGCTGGGCATCCAGATTCAGGCTGATCGCTTCCTGGGCCAGAGCCAGAGCTAACCCGTCCTGTGCAAAAGCCAGCGGCTGGTCACGATAAAGGTTGCGGGAGAACTGATCCAGAACAATAATCTCGGCAAGGCGTCCATCGGCTGTTTTGCGCCATGACCAGAGCTCTGCCTGAACTGCTTGTGCATGAACTTTGCTAAAGTTCTGCCGTATTTTCTGATCAAAAGTATCACTTTTTGAAAACCATAGTGACTGGTGCTCAGGATTAAACCAGAAATCGAGGATCTCCTGATAATTCATAAGCTTTAATACCTATCAAGATTTATTTTTCAATAAAATCACAAATTTTCCGTGTCTTATACAGCAAGATTGTGATAAATATTTGCCGGGATAAACGCAGTATAATTGCCGGAAAATCAGTTGACTGTCACAGTAGAGCGGGTAAATCGCGTTATACTGCATGACTTAGATGATTTGAATTAATAGTTTTTAAAAGTGAGCCATGTATGAGTCAACCCGAATCAATCTCTCAAGTTTTGATACCAACATGGGTAGATTCTTCGCTCTTCAAAGGCATGTTGCGCGGGGTAGAACGGGAAGGCCTGCGCATGCAAAGTAATGGGTTTATCTCTCAAGGTCCGCATCCACACAGCCTGGGGGCGGCGCTCACTCATCCGCATATTACCACTGACTACTCTGAAGCCTTGATGGAATTCATTACGGCCCCTCAACCCGATATTCAGGCCATGCTGGCTGAACTGACAGATATTCATGCACTGGTTTACCAGCATCTTGAACATCAGGAAAAACTCTGGCCGCTTTCAATGCCGTGTATGCTGGACCGTGAAGAAGACAGTATTCAGCTGGCACAATATGGCTCATCTAATATCGGCCGGTTTAAAACCCTATATCGCCGTGGCTTAGGGGTGCGTTATGGCCGGCGTATGCAGACTATTGCAGGCGTCCATTATAATCTTTCATTTCCCGATGAACTCTTTGAACAGTTACAGCAGCATGAGCAAGACAAAGCCTTAACACAGCTAAGTCTGCAAGATTATCGCAGCCATCGTTATTTTGGCCTAATCCGCAATTTCATCCGCCTGACACCACTGGTAATGTATCTGGTGGGCGCTAGTCCGTCAGTATGTCAATGCTTCTTAACAGGTCGCGAACATCACTTGCTGCCACTGGTTAAAGGAACTTTATATCTTCCATATGCTACCGCATTACGCATGGGGCGTTTTGGCTACCAGAATTCGGCACAAAAACAACTTGGTATTCACTATAACAATCTGTCTGGCTACCTGGATGGTCTACAAAAAGCTGTGAAAACCCCTTACGCTCAGTTTAGCCGTCTGGGACTAAAAGACGCAGATGGTGAACCGCTCCAGATTAATGATCATGTACTCCAGATTGAAAATGAATATTACAGTCTGGTCCGGCCAAAACAAGTACCAAGAGATGGAGAAACACCATCTGAGGCTTTAGCAAACCGTGGTGTCGGTTATGTGGAACTGCGGGCCGTCGATATTAATCCTTATAATCCGATTGGTATTGACGAAAATACTGCTGGTTTCCTTGAAGTGCTGGCTTTATATTGTCTGCTAAAAGACAGTCCAGACCTGCTGCCAGAAGAACAGGACCAGATTGAAAATAATCAGGCTGAAGTGGTCAACCGGGGCCGTGCTCCCAACAGTCACATCACTGAACGTGGCCAGGAACAATCTTTGGAGCAATGGGCTCAGGCACATGTTGTGGCCATGCAGCCTCTGGCGGTATTGCTGGATGAGGGCTATCACACCCAGCTGTATAGCCATGCCCTGCAACTGATGCAACAGCGTATTCAACAGGTTGATGAGACCTTATCAGCCCATGTAATTGCCGATACGATAAAATGGGGTGGAACCTGGAATCTGGGTAGCCACCTTGCACAAGAACATGCCAATTTTTATGAACAGCATGCACTTACACCAGAGAAGCAGGAATACTTTACAAAACTTGCACAGACATCGCTAGAGCAGCAACAGCAGCTTGAAGCCGATACCCGTATCAGTTTTGAAGATTATCTTGCCCATTATCAATAGTGAAAATAACAAGAGGTTGATCCATGCAATGGGGTAGTTATCGCTTCGTAAATGGTTTATTGCTGATTGCCAGTATTGTAGGGATGGCATTTGCACTTTATCTGGAACATGTCAAAGGCCTGGAACCTTGTCCTTTATGTGTCTTCCAGCGAATTGGTCTGATTGCGATGGGCTTGGTTGCCTTAGTGGCAGTAATTCATAATCCGGTATCGAATATAGTCAAACGTCTTTACGCTTTTTTGGCGACCTTAGCCATGATCTGGTCTGTAGGTGTTGCTGCGCGACACGTTTGGTTGCAGCATTTACCACCAGATCAAGTGCCAAGCTGTGGGCCGGGACTGGACTATCTGGTAGATGCCCTGCCATTGAAAACCGTTTTTCAGCAGGTTCTGACCGGTTCGGGCGAGTGTGCCATGGTAGACTGGACATTTTTAGGTCAGTCGCTGCCGTTCTGGTCACTGGTATTTTTCTGTATCTTGTTAATGCTATGCTTATGGCAGCTGGTACGTAATTATCCTTATAGCAAAGCAGTCAAGAAAAAATATTAATCTGGATCTACCTGATAAGATATCGAAAGGTCAGCTTGAGATATATCAAGCTGGCTTTTCAAATTCAGATAATTAAATAATTTATGAGCCATAAATTATTTAAGAGTAGTAGTGGATATTTTATATTTTTAATGTTTTATGTCTCAGCAATATCTTCAAGTTTTATATTTTTTGTGTGCAGAATGTAGTGATCTAAACGTGTATTTTCAAGCAGAGGATCAGGATAGAACCACTGTACAATCTGCTGAGCAACCTGAGTATGATACTGGATCTCAAAATGGTTCAAACCGAAAAATACTGCCTTGTGGTGTTCAGGTACCTTGAGCTGGAAACGTGGATTGGGATGTTCTCCCAAGGCACTTTTAATACTCACCAGATAGTCACCAATAATCTTTAAAGCGCGGCTGTTAATATGTTCTGCTTCAACTGTACCAGCTACAAAAAAGGCCTGAATATGTGAAGGCAGGGGCGCAGGTTTACGGCTGTCATCCATTGTTCCAATACGCGCATCTAAATATTCCCAGTCGTCATCACGAACACTGCCATGGCGCAAGTCAATAATTCCATTACTACGAATATTTACCAGGTTACCAATCATATTAATCAGGGGGAAACGTCCGAGCTTTTCCTGCAAGGTAAAACCAAAACGCTCTAGAACCGCGCCATGATGCGGCGACCCCAGACAAACCAGATTCCCTACTTTACTCAACCAGCCCTGCATATTTTGCTTGCCATAAAATAAGGCACTACGAGACACTAATCCTCCCATACTATGACCAATCAGGTCAATCTGGCTAATATCAGGGTTACGCTGGATCAGGTCATTCAGTAAATTGGCAAAACTGCGCCCATTGGCAGAAATTCGCCGTCCCGTATTATAGTTTAAATAAAGCATAGTACCGGGATGCGGTTGTGTCAGCAGATGCGCACCAATACCTGTAAAATTTGAATTGGTCCAGGTCAGGTGGTTCATGCAGAGTCCATGTACAAAAATAACCACTTTACCTTTAAGCCGGCCCTGCTGTACCCGACCATGGTGTTCATACAGAACCATAGGAAGTGCGAGCGGATTTTGCTGTGCTAAAAGATAATCACCTAATACACCGTTCAATATACCAATTAGAGAATGTAATTGCGGTGTCAGGTCTTTGCGATGCAGGCCGGGAAAGTGCTCAATAACTTGACGTAAACCGGGCGCAAGAAAATAATGGCCATAGCGTTGCAGGGCCCGGTAAGAAAACTGGTAAATCTTTTCTACACGGGGCAGGGCCTGAAAATATCTGGACTGCTGTTCACTCATGCCTAATGTGTTTAATAATAATTCACGGTGAATCATCTGCACCAGTTCATGTATACCGCTTAAACTGGTGGATGCCAGCTGTGCCAGTCCCTCTAAGAGATCTGCCTGACTGGGTGGCGTGCGGTCCCATCTACAATAGGTTTCATGCAGTGGCGTCAAACTTGGCATATTTATAGTCCTGATAGCCTGTTGGTTACATGTAGCCGGCTCTTTATTTTTTAAATATTTAAGAGTATAAAAACTACGCATCCCTGATGAGCTAAACATACTGTGAATAGAGAGATGAGCTGCATTTTTTTGTCCAACAATCTGCTTTTTCCTGTAATAATCAATTTTTAGGAAGACACTCGGGTCTAAAATTTCGGACACATTCAGAGATAATAAATATTTTAATGAATATCATTTATTTACATGGCTTTAAAAGTAATTCGAACTCTATTAAAGGGCGGCTGCTTAAACAGTACTGTGCAGAGCATTTACCAGACATCAAGATCCATCTGCCTGACTTGAATATGCCGCCTGTCGAGGCATTAAAACAAATGTCTGAGCTGATTGAGGCTTTAGAACATGTGGCTTTGGTAGGAAGCAGTCTGGGGGGATTTTATGCGACACAACTGGTCGCTAAGCATAATATTCCAGCTGTACTGATTAATCCGGCTATGCGACCATGGTTACTCTTTCGAAAACTATTTGCTGTAGAATCCGTTCCTTATCCAGTGACCGAACACTGGACGCTTGATAATGCCCAGTTACAGCAGCTTGAACAGCTTGCAATTCCTTTTGCCCGGCATGCCGAAAAAATTTTGGTATTACTGCAACAAGGTGATGAAGTTTTGGATTATCGAGAGGCTCAGCGTTATTATAGTGCGCCTGCACATTCATCATTAATTATGACTGAAGCGCATGGCAGCCATGGGATGGACAATTTTGCAGAAAAACTTCCCATGGTGCTTGAATTTTTATCATATTCCATAAAATAAAGGAAATTGTACAACGTGTCTCAATATACGGCTCAATCACTTGAAGTTCTCTCTGGTCTGGATCCGGTCCGTCGCCGTCCAGGGATGTATACCGATACCACACGTCCTAACCATCTGGCACAGGAAGTGATTGATAATGCTGTAGACGAAGCACTGGCAGGACATGCTAACCAGATTACGGTTAAGGTCTATAAGGATGGCTCATTGTCGGTTGAGGACAATGGGCGTGGAATGCCGGTTGATATTCATCCGGAATACGGTCAGAGTGGCATTGAAATTATTCTGACCAAACTGCATGCCGGAGGTAAGTTCAGTACCGATAACTACCAGTTTTCGGGTGGTCTGCATGGTGTAGGTATTTCTGTAGTGAATGCTCTTTCAACCCGGGTAGAGGTTGAAGTACAACGGCAGGGCAATCTTTACAAAATGGCTTTTGAACATGGAGAGCCGGTTGGACCCTTAGAAGTTCTAGAAGGTAAAGCACCTAAGCGCGCCAGTGGAACCACAGTTCGGTTTTGGCCAGAAACCAGATATTTTGACAGCCCAAAATTTGCCTTGAAGGCGCTCAAACATAATTTGAAGGCCAAGGCAGTATTGGCAGCTGGTCTGAAAGTTAATTATATTGATGAAATTAATAATGAAAAAATAGAATGGCAGTTTGAAAACGGTCTGGTCGATTACCTTATGGATGAACTGCAGGAGCGGGAGATTGTTCCACAGCCTGCTTTTGTAGCAACAGGTGAGGCAGAACGAGCCAGTGCTGAATTTGCAATCTGCTGGAATACCGAAGGTGGTGAACAGATTCAGGAAAGTTATGTCAACCTGATTCCAACAGCTCAGGGAGGAACGCATGTAAATGGCTTGCGTTCAGGCATTACCGATGCATTACGGGAATTCTGTGAGCTGCGTAATCTATTGCCCCGTAATCTCAAGCTTTCGGCTGAAGACGTATGGGATGGGGTAAATTATATCCTGTCTTTAAAATTCCAGGAACCGCAGTTCTCTGGTCAGACCAAAGAACGTTTATCAAGCCGTGAAGCATCATCGATTGTGCAAAATATTGCTAAAGATGCTTTTACCCTATGGTTGAATCAGAATTCTGAAATTGCCATGCAACTGGCAGAAATGGCAATCTCTAAAGCTGGCCGGCGCCTGAAGGCGGCTAAAAAAGTCGAGCGGAAAAAAATTGTTTCGGGTCCGGCTTTACCTGGAAAACTGGCCGACTGTGCCGGCTTGACCCGTGAAGATAGTGAGCTGTTTATTGTAGAAGGGGACTCAGCTGGCGGTAGTGCCAAACAAGCGCGAGACAAAAATTTCCAGGCAATCATGCCGATTCGGGGAAAAATTCTGAACACCTGGGAAGTATCTTCCGATGAAGTGCTTGGCTCTCAGGAAGTCCATGATATCGCAATTGCTATCGGGGTCGATCCAGGCAGTGATGATCTGTCCGAATTGCGTTATGGGAAAGTCTGTATTTTGGCTGATGCTGACTCGGATGGCCTGCATATTGCCACTTTGCTTTGTGCCTTATTTGTTAAACACTTTCCAACACTGGTTGAAGAGGGTCACTTATTTGTAGCAATGCCACCTTTATTCAGGATTGATGATGGTAAGGATGTGCATTACGCTCTGGATGAGGATGAACTTGAAGCCATCCTGAAAAAGACCAAAACCAAGACTCCACAGATTACCCGTTTTAAAGGTCTGGGTGAAATGAATGCCAGCCAGCTTCGTGAAACCACCATGGATCCAAATACCCGTCGTCTGGTACAACTTGATCTGGATGATATTCAACTGACAGCAGGTTTGCTCGACAAATTACTGGCCAAGAAGCGTTCTAGTGACCGCAAACATTGGCTCGAACAAAAAGGGAATCTGGCTGATATTGTAGTGTAGGCTAAAAAAAAATCTGTCCAGCGTAGAACTTTGATATAAGTTAAAAAATCAAAGTATTAAAAAGCAGAGCCTTGGCTCTGCTTTAAACATTTAATTATTGTTTAAAAATGGTATTTTACTAACGCACTTACGTTATTTTCGCGTACATCTGGTACACCGTATTTATTGTTCCAGAGAGAATATTCAATACCTAGGTAAAGACGGGTTTCAGGTGAAATATATTTACCGGCATTCCATTTAAGCTGGCTGGTCCAGTTCAGTTCACTTGCATGAGCTACTTCGTCATCTTCTGCAGTTGACCAGTCTAAAAATCCGTCAAACAGGAAGTCTTGGCTGCCTAATTTGAATGGTACTCCATAAGTGAGTGTCATCTGCCAGTCATCTTTCTGGATTTCATTATTTGCGCGATAAAAGTTGATGCTGGCATATTGAGTATAAGGAATAGCTAAATCAAAACCGATACCGTAGAGATAGTTGTTAAAACTCTCAATTCCATCACCGCTATTGCCTTCCCAAGTGGTTGAAACCAGTACATCTTTAACTGGGCCGGCAGAAAGTTTTTTACCCGAAACTTCGCCCAGGCTTAAGCGTGGAGAAAATTCAAAATAGGTACCTTTATCACCGCCGCTTTCAGTACGGTCTGCAAAGGCAAATACATCACCATATTGTAATTTGGCTGCATATTCAAAGGTTACAGTAGTTTGTTCCGGCTCTGTAGTAAGTTCATAGTTTTCACCGTACAGTCCGGTAATACTAAAATCCTGCCAGACTGGTTTGGCTTGAGCCATGGACGCAGTTGCTGCTAGAGCACATGCCAGTGCGATATGTTTAAATTTCATGTCAGTCTCTCCCCCGTAGACGGCATAAAGAATACACACTATTGTTTAAAAATAAAGACAAAATTTAAGCAGTAAAGAAAAAAAGTCCACCGAAGTGGACGCGCTAAAACAAATATAAGATAAACCCGGAATTAAAGCTGAAACTGAATGCATCAAGAATTTTAAGCGGAACTCTTGAAATTTTCCTTAAACTCTCTGGTTAAAAAACTAGCCCTTCTCTAGTTATCTGGAATAGGCCTGAAAAATTATATATTTAGATCATACCGATTATAGAACAAGTTGCAACCTTAATCTCTGTATTCTATGAACTCAAAATAAATCTTCTTATAAAGGGAGCATGTCTAACCGGTCCGAAAATATAGGACAAGGTTCTTCAAAAACCACTTGGCTTATTAAAGCAGGATTTATGCATATATCTAAATAGGTTTGTAGGGAAAAGCGTGATGTGTTGTTACCGTTGTGTATGCTTTAGAAATTTTTACAGAATTCACTTGCATATTTTTAAACTTAGCCCGATATTGAAGATAACAGCATGAATAAAATTTTAGCGAGAATTGAGCTAAAACAGGAGGATAGGCACAAAAAACTGCTCGGTAAATCATTAAGTATTGTGTTTAAGTCACCCGTAATATGTGTCAATTCCAACAAGTTTTGCACAGGTAAGATTCGACCAGAAAGAAGAGGATGAGATTATGAACATTGAAATCCGTACAGATAAAAATATTCAAAACAGTGAACGTCTGATTAGCTATGTGCGTGCAGAACTAAACCAAGAATTCGAACGTCACAATGAGCGAATTACTCATTTTTCAGTTCATATCACTGATGAGAACGGCTTAAAAGGTGGAGATGACGATATCCGTTGTATGATCGAAGCCCGTCCTTCCGGATTAAAACCTGTTGCAGTCAAGCATAAAGCACCGAGTGTCGATTTAGCCATTCATGGAGCTATAGACAAATTGAAACGTAGTCTCGAGCATTTAATTGAGAAAAATGAACCTCAGCGTGGTGGTACTCTCGAAATACCAGATGAATTACCTGAGTAAGAAAAAAAGCCCCTTAGGGGCTTTTTTATGGCTTATTATTTTTATTCAACAATTTCCTTTCAACAAATAAATAATTCTTCGGCATAATAGGAGAAAATTTCCTGTAGAGTGCCAAGATATGTTAACTGCCCCACAACAAGCCTTGATCCAGGCCATAGAAGAATTAGATCTGGAGCAGGTACAGCGTCTTTTAAATGAGGGGCTCGACCCGAATTTTATTGATCCTGAAAAAGGTCCTCCTATTTCAGTAGTATGCGATGGCCTGTTTCAATGGTGGGAAGACGTTTCAGAAGCTTATGCTTCTGATCAACCTTTGACAGAGCAGGAAAAACAGCAAAAATTACAACCACATTTGGCGATACTTGATGCTTTAATTGAAGCTAAAGCCAATTTACACCTATGGGATGCCGAAGAGTTTTATGGTCCACTCTGGGATGCTGCAAGTGCTGCCTGTACTCCTGCTATACAACGTTTACTTGACCATAAAGTAGATCCAAATACTCGTGATGAGGAAGGTCAAACTATTCTCACATCGATCAGCGAATTATTCTTTGACTGCGATTTTGATAAAATAGACTGGACACAGTCACTACCTGAAGAAAAAAATGCATTGGAACTGCTACGTCAAAATGGCGCAAAAATGTCGAAAGAATTAATCTGATTTTGAGTAATCTTATGAATTTATCTAAAACTTTATCTTTTGTTATGCTTTCTACTGTAACCGTACATACGATGGCTGCCGATTTTTCTTTTGACCGCCCAGGTACAGGTTTTGGTACCAGTATTACACCGGTAGGCCAGCTTGCATGGGAACAGGGATTACCGACAGTAAGTTATGATAAAAGTTATCAGGCTGGCGAAAAACAGAGAGTATTAAATTTAAATGCCGATACACTTTTACGGACCGGTTTAATGCCTGACCTGGAATTACAACTAGGCTGGCAAGGACCAGCCTGGACCCAGACTAAATATAATGGCAAAACAACAGAAGATGACGGTTTGGGTGATATCAGTATTGGTGTAAAAAAAGCCATAGACTTAGGTGATGAGCGTCTATCGATGGCAATTCTGGCAGAAGCTGTTCTGGCAACCGGTAATAGTGGTTTTAGTAATGAAGATGATATTTATAGTCTGAGTTCTGCTGTTGCCTATGTTTATAATGATCTGGTTAATACTTCAATCACAATGCGTTATGAAGTACAAGATGGTAACTGGGCAGTTACTGCTGTACCTACATTTGAATATCAGATTGCTGGCAAGTTGTCCGGTTTTTCTGAATTCGTTTATCGTAAGGCAGAAAGCCGGTCAGATGAAACCTCTCTAGCTTCAGGCCTGATGTATCAGGTTAATAATCGTACCCAGCTGGATGCTAGCGTCGGGGTCGGCCTTGCAGGAGACACACCAGATTATCAGGGTGGTTTAGGTATTTCTTATCTGTTTTAGGAAGTAATACAGATAAGATTAGTAGAAAGCCGGTATTTATTTAAATGCCGGCTTCTACTGATATTTGATATTAGTTATTATTAATAAACAGAATATAAAACTATATTGACTGTCCTATTGAACAATAAAATGACACTATCTTTCTGATTTTATTAAAAATCAGCTGCGGTCAATTCGATGTGCAAATTCAGATAGGTCAGCGAGTGCCTGCTTACTTTCATCAAACCAGGCGCTGAACATTGAAAAGTTATGCCACATACCCGTATAAATTTTAAAATCTACCTCAACTCCAGCAGCTTCGGCCTTTTCCTTAAAACGCTGCGCATCATCTAGCAGAATTTCTTTAGAACCGACTTGAACCAGAGTTGGGGGTAAACCGCTGAAGTCACCAAATAAGGGTGAAACCTGTGGGTCTGCTGTATCTATTGAAGGCGGTACATAGTATTCAATACCCCGTTCCAACAATTCGACTGATAATAATGCATCAAGTTTACGGTTGTAGCGTAAGGATTCACTAGTCAAGGTCAGATCCAGAAATGGTGACATAAGTACCAGTGCACTCGGCAATGGTTGTTCATTCTGCTTGAGTCGTAAAATCAGTGCTAATGCAAGATTAGCTCCACAAGAATCACCTGACAGAATAATATCTTTGGGCTGAATATCTTGGTCGAGTAGAGTCTGGTAAATATCATATACAGCTTCCAGAGCTTCGGGGTATGGATGCTCTGGTGCCAAAGGATAGTCAATATGAACGACCTGCATCTGGGTTCGGGCAGCAAGCTCAGTCATAAAAGACCGGTGAGTAGCCAAACCTCCTAAAAAGAAAGCACCACCATGAATATGTAGAATCATCTGGGTAGCATTAGGTTGGGGCTTGATTTCTTCTGCGCGAACACCGGCTAACCGGAGTGCCCGGATCTCGACTTCAGGATTTTTGGGAAAGACTCGGCCCAACTGATTAAACGCAGTACGCAGTACAGGAAGAGGAAGAGCAAATTGGCTTGGTTTACGTACCAGCGATTTCAGCAGTGACTCGGCTAAAAATTGTTTAAAAATTGGGTCAATCTTCATACTTTTTCCATTATGGTGATTTACTATTTTTATTGAAGTGTATTTACCGACAGTTTTTACAAGCGTACACTAAACGGTCACATTCAAAAGTTGAATTCTTGTTGTGACTTCTTTAATACTAGGGTGGTCGACTAGTGCAGGACAAGGGAAGCTAGAAAAATGAAAAAAATCGCAATTGTGTTAGGACTGTTCAGCGTGACTGCTTTGGCAAATGCAGCTGATCCGCTTAATGGTACAGTATGGAAAACGATAGACGACCAGACTAATCAAGCGAAAGCCTTAGTCAAGTTTACTGAACAGAAAAATGGAACTCTGACAGCATCTATTCAGAATGTACTCACCAAAGGTGAGGAAAATGCCTGTACGAAATGTGAAGGTCCATACAAAAACAAGTCACTTAAAGGTTTAACCATTGTTCATAACCTGAAAAGTGTAGGTACCAACAAATATGATGGCGGTACCATTCTTGATCCGCAGTCAGGTAAAACCTATAAACTGAAAGGTGAGCTGGCTGAAGGTGGTAAAAAACTGAAATTGCGTGGTTATATCGGTGTATCAGCTCTAGGCCGTAACCAGACTTGGGTTCGCGCTAACTAAGCTTGAATTAAAGTCAAATTCGATAAAACTCCCGGCAAAATTGCCGGGATTTTTATATTTTAAACTTAGCTTCTCTCAGCAAGCGTTCGATAAGAAAATTCATCAAAACCTACTACATAGCCTTGTGGTGTTTTTAATACCGGACGTTTGACCAAGCTGGTATGGGTGATTAAGGTTTGAAGCAGCTGCTCTTCACTCTCTAGGGCTTTCTGCTGCTCTGTTTCCGAAAGTTTTCGCCAGGTGGTTCCTTTTTTATTAAGAATTACATCAGCTCCCATCTGCTCCAGCCATTCCTTGAGAGTCTCTTTATCTATTCCCTGTTTTTTATAGTCATGAAATGCATAGGGCAAGTTTAGTTCATTGAGCAGATCAAACGCTTTTTTCATTGAACTGCAATTTTTAATTCCATAAATTTTCAGCATATTACTATCTTTTTTAACCTTTTCGACAAGACTAAAGGTTAGCTAAAATTACTAGTATTGGCTATTCGATTGAAATTAAAGTTTTATGAAAGTGACACAGGACTGTCACATGAAAGACTTAAAATAATTTAATAAAGAAGTAAGATTTAAAAATATATAAATCAAGAGGGTTTTACAAAATGAGGGTCCTAAAATAGAGAAAACCCACATTTAATCATCCTGATCATGCGGGTCTCAAGCTAACGTCCATTGTCATGTCCTTAAAAAATAAGCTAAATCATTTAGATTATTTTCTTCATCCTACGGCTTCCGATCCTTTTCGTGTCATCCTGACCCATCCTTGTGCCGTAGCGGTATAATGCGCTTAAGCAGCTGTAATAAAAAGAAACAATAACTACAAATCATGTAGGACAAAAACTCACATTGAGTTTACAAGTGTACACTAATTTAGTTTATTTTATAGTCGATTATGACTGGTGCATGATCACTAAACCATTGTTCTTTATATACCCAGGCATTGACTGTACGGTTTTTCCAGTCTGGTGAACAAGCTTGGTAATCAATTCGCCAACCTACATTTTTAGCACGGGCCTGACCACGGTTGGACCACCACGAATAAAGTTCTGCTTCTGGACGAACTTCACGGAATGTATCTACATAACCCAGTTCATCATAGATATGGTCCAGCCACGCCCGTTCATGAGGTAGACAGCCGGAGGACTTCTGGTTACCTGACCAGTTTTTAATATCAATACGTTTATGTACGATATTATAATCCCCACAGATAATGATAGATTTGTCTTCCTCTCGCCACTGCTTAAGGATTTTTTGATACTCTTCTAAAAAGTGATCTTTACGTGCCTGTGCTTCATCACCAGATGAACCTGATGGTAAGTAAAGTGAACAGATATAAACCGGATAGCCGAGTCCTAAATCAAATTCAGCTGTAACAAAGCGGCCTTGGCTGTCAGCCAGTTCAAAACCTAGGCCATCTTTAACTGAAATAAAAGGCAGGCGGCTATAGATCGCAGTTCCAGCATAGCCTGGACGCTCAGCTGGAAACAGATGCGTGTACCAGCCTTCTGGTTTAAATTTATCGGTCCACTGCGCATGGGTAATCCGGCTCTCCTGCATGCAAATTACATCAGCATCAGACTGTTCCAACCATTCCAGCAGGCCTTTAGTCACTGAGGAACGTAAACCGTTTACGTTAATTGAAACTACACGTAGAATTTTTTGATCACCTGGATAGCTACTCTTTGGTATCATGCGCAAGTCTTACCTCAATCTAAAAATTTGGAGCACCTCATGACAACGCCTGTGCAATTTAACCCGCAAGCTTTCATCGAACTTGCCTTATCACGTGGTGTGCTTAAATTTGGTGAGTTTACTTTAAAATCAGGCCGTGTGAGTCCTTATTTTTTTAACGCAGGTTTACTTAATGATGGCGAAGCATTGTCATTACTGGCAGCAGGTTATGCTGACAAGCTGACAGAATGCAATCAGGTAGAAGTAATTTTCGGGCCAGCCTATAAAGGGATTCCATTTGTGGCCGCTACAGCTGTGGCTTTATCACAAAATCATGGTGTAAGTGTACCATGGGGCTTTAACCGTAAAGAAGCCAAGGATCATGGCGAAGGTGGAGTACTGGTAGGTGCTTCAGTACAAGGAAAAAAAGTCTGGATTATTGATGACGTGATTACTGCTGGCACAGCCATCCGTGAAGTAGTAACTATCCTTAAAAATGCGGGTGCATCAATTGCCGGCGTACTGGTTGCACTTGATCGCCAAGAAAAAGGACAGGGTGAACTCTCTGCAATTCAGGAAGTGCAGAAGGAGCTGGAGATTCCTGTACATGCACTGATTACGATGAAAGACTTGATGAATTATCTAGAAACGAAGGGCGATAAGGCGGCACTTTCAAAAATGGAAGCCTATCGAGTGAAATATGGGATCTGATATTCGGTCGAACAGTTTAAGCCTTTTAAAGCCCTATTTATAATAGGGCTTTATTCTTCTATTCAATCAAATAAAGTTATAACTCCTGACCAGTTTGAGTTCTTTATTTCGTTTTGATCACCTAGAAAAATTAGCCCATATAGAGGATTTAAAAATAATTAATAATATTAAGGTCTGACAGGGTTTTATATACTGACCCTTTTTATAAAAATATTTAACATGAAATAAAAGCTTTACTAAAATTGAGAAAAAAGCACAGTTAATCTCCGCTATACTTTTCTGGATTAAAAATTGATAGAGCAAAGACAGATGCGCGTACTTGTTGTGATGGATCCGATCGAAAATGTAAATCTGAAAAAGGACTCAACCATGGCCATGCTATGGGCAGCCAGCCGTCGTGGCCATGAACTCGGTTATGCATTACAGCAAGACTTATACATTGATCAGGGTAAAGCTTGGGGCCTGATTTCTCCTTTAAAAGTATTTGAAGACTATAATCATTACTACGAGTTAGGCGAAAAACAAAAAGAATCAATCGCAGCCTATGATGTGGTATTGATGCGTAAAGATCCGCCATTTGACATGAACTTCGTCTATACAACTTATATTCTGGAGCAGGCAGAGCGGGAAGGTGCACGTATTGTCAATAAACCGCAGAGCCTGCGCGACTGTAACGAAAAACTGTTTGCAACTCAGTTTCCAGAATTGCAGGTGCCAACCCTGGTGACCTCACAGCAACAGCTGATTCGTGAATTTATTGCAGAACATCAGGATGTGATTGTTAAACCACTTGATGGTATGGGTGGCGCTGGAATTTTCCGCTTAAGTGCAACAGGAGCCAATATTGGTTCCACACTAGAAATGCTGACTCAACTCGGACAACAGCCGATTATGGCACAGCGTTATATCCCTGAAATTGTTGATGGTGATAAACGTATTTTAATGATCAACGGAGAGCCTGTACCATACTGCTTGGCGCGTATTCCACAAAATGGTGAAGTACGCGGTAATCTGGCAGCAGGTGGTTTGGGTGAGGCCCGTCTCTTAACTGAAAATGATAAAGCAATTGCAGCTAAAGTTGGACCTTACCTGAGGGAGAAGGGCCTGATCTTTGTAGGCCTTGACGTTATTGGTAATTATGTGACTGAAATTAACGTTACTAGTCCAACCTGTATTCGCGAAATTGATAACCAGTTTGGTACTTCAATTGCAGATGATCTGTTTGAAGCTCTGGAAAACAGCTCCTCAGCTTAAAACTGGAAATATAAAGAAGCCCAGATCTGGGCTTC
>NZ_DJJJ01000010.1:95977-96548 GCF_002434085.1 Acinetobacter sp. UBA6571
GAATCGTACTGACCCAAGCGATCATGCTCCAGAGCTGAGTATAAGAAATTAAGGCTGCAGTCAGTGGTGGAACAGTAAGTTGTGCAAAAGCAGAGACTTGTAGGACTAACCCGATACTGGTTGCTGTGGCATTTGGCTGTGGTGCATAATGCAGACTAATGGCAAAAATAGTAGTGGGAATAAAACCTCCCAATATTGAAAACACCATGATAGCCAGATATTTCAGACCAAAAGACAAATTAAAATAAGTAGAGAAAGCCAGCCAGCACATCATGACCATAAGTATAAAACCTATACTAATGAGCCGTGCAGGTGCCAGACCGCGATGTAATAAAAAACCGGAAGCAAACGTACCTAAAATATTAGAAACTGAAACAAGAGCAGTCAGTGTTCCGGCAACTTTTAGACTAATCTGCTCATCAAGATACAATATCGGTAAAAAGCCAATTACTGTCAGCCATTGGCTGGTATAGCAGGCAAAAATAAGAGCCAAGATCAGTACAGGCGGATGACTTAAGGTTGTTCTCAAAAGCTTAATGAATAAAGGGAAGGAGCTATTTTGTATTTTGTT
>NZ_DJJJ01000048.1:0-8814 GCF_002434085.1 Acinetobacter sp. UBA6571
AACCTAAGAAATCCTCGTCTTCATCAACATCGGCTTCAATCACCATGTCAGATTCTGGCTTACAGCAGCAAGCAAGGACTTTATTTTCTTCACGTTCTATATCCATCAACGCAAAAGGAGACGCTTCACCGACATCATAAAAACCGTCAGTGACCTGAACTTTACAGGTGCCACAGGTACCATGACCACAGGCAAAGGGTAGCCAAACCCCTTGACGTAAAGCGGCATCTAAAATGGTTTGATCTTCTTCCACCTCAATGGTCATGCCGACAGGTTCAATCGTGACTTGATAACTCATGATCGTTCTCCCTTAGACATGTGTGCCATTGTAGCCATCTAAACTGGGTGTCACAAAACGCAGTAGCGATTTATGATCAAAGTTTAAATCAGCCAAACTTTTAGAAAAATCGATATCTGTTAAGCATTCACGATTCAGGGTGAACTGTACTTTTGACCAATCGATATGTTCAAAGTCTGGGTGTTGATTGAAACCTGCTTGAATTTGCTGATCAATCAGGTCTTGTAAACTTTGCTGTGGTGAAACGACAAAAGCATGTGCGGCACAAAACAGCGTGTGATGATCCCATCCCACATAAAGCAACATGTTGTCGCCATAATTTTTTTGTGCATCACGTGCATCAAATTCATAGTTTTTTTGAATCGCTTGTACTGGCATGAGAAAACTCCTAAATTCCTTGTGTGAAGCCATCTTGAAATTTTGATCCATGAGATGACTTCTAATCCTTTTTACTTATGCAACGTGACCTTTCCATTTTCTCCAGCGTTCTTGGTCTGGAGAGCCTTCAATATCCATATTGTCTGCGCCGACATTGAAGTTGTAATAGTCACGTAAAATGCTTTCTAAATCAGGACCACCACAGTTGCCTTGTAAAATTTGGTTCACTGGCAACCACGCTTGAATATATTTTTCAGGTTCACGTTCAAAAATGTCATGACAGCCGTCTGAGCAGGTATGGTAACGCTCGCCTTTATAAATACTGTCACGGTAACTGAACATGGTTGCGTCGCCATCCATTTCAGTAAAGGTCATTGGAATTTGACAGATTTGGCACAGTTGCGGTAAGCCATTGCTATAGAAGCGTTTACCTTCAGCTTCTAACTTACGCGCCAATTCCCATTTCGGACGGTAATATTTATCGAAGGTGTCAGGATATTTCTCAGATAACCAATCCATTTCTTCATCGGTTGGAATCCATGTATGGAAACCAGCAGCATGACCGAAGTTATAGAAAATCCACCATGCTTGATGTGAAATATGCTCTTTTTCTTTCACAATCACGTCGGAATATTTCGGCATACGAATACCGTAACGGCTGAGGTCTTTAAACAATGCGCCGCCCGCTTCTTCGAAATAGGTTTCCCATGCTTCTTTCCAAGACATCACTTTGTTTGGCAGCATGTAATCCATCATCATGCCGACAATAGACAGCAGACGAGTACCACGCCAGAACCATTTATCAATCCATTCCTGAACAATCGGCACGTTATCTTCATGTTGTTCCAATAGGAATTTGACAATTTCCAAACCTAAGGTCATGTGACGTGCTTCATCCGACTGCGCACTAAAACCGAAGGTCACGGTCGCCATATCGCCGTTATATGCTGCACCTGACATGAATGGCACAAACAATAAATTGGTCAGAACATATTCAAAAGAGAAGCTAATCGCCAATAAGAATTCGAATGGGCCTGCTGAACGCGCATCTTCAAAGAATGATTTTGGTACGGAGAGATACCAAACACGGTCATGCATGTGCGCCCAGTCCTGGAAGCCATCAAAGAACTTGTTGTAATGGCTCATGGCATGAATTTGCGTTTGGACATGACGCAGTTCATCAATCGATTGCATTTGCGATGCGATACGTGCACCGATCCCGCCAAATTGGCGACCCACATGTGCATAACCTTGATACGCCTGATATTCCAGTGGTGTAACGGCGGTTAAAAACAGTTTAATGGCATTGAGGTAGCGTTCATTACTGACATTCATCTGACCATTGTTTTGAGAAAATGCATCAAAAATGGCATACAGTTTTTTCTCTTTTTCTGACTGATATTTCCAGTATGAATCCATGGTTAAGCGGAATGGGTCTTCCCATTTTGACCAATCGGTAATTTTAATTCCTTCAAACTCTTCGTAAGGAAAAGCCTCTTTACGATCTGCATAGGAAAAATCCCAATCCAGATCACGGGTCAGCATACGGTAACGGTCTTTCGCATTGAGTTTTTTAGTTGCTGTTTTTGTCGCATTTTGTGCTTGGCTATTCATCTTGATCATCCTTTTCAATCTGTTAAAGCGATCGGCTTCTTATGTTTTCCGTGTAGGCTTAATTCCATTGCAACGTGAAGATGTCATCATCTTCATCCACATTGCCACCTAAGGTGATCATGTTGAGTTGCAGTTCTTGAATATCCCAATCTTGTCCTAGTTTTTCAGAGACAGTTTCAGCGCGAACCACTAATTTTCCGAGGTTTTCCACACGAATCATGGCAGGAAGGTATTGAATGGTAGCTTCTGGGTTATCTTGCTCAATCGCTTCAATGATATAGCGTGAGGTGTCGTTATCTTGTAATGCCAAATAAACTTTTGAGCTCATGTCTGCGTATCCTTATGCAACCGATTCTAATTCAAGGGTTAAACTTGCTTTTTTACTGCGTTCTGCAATGACCGCTAAGCCATTGGCTATAGATGGATGTCCAAGAGCAGTATTTGACCATGCACTAAAGGCTTCAGTCACTTGAGGTAAAAGTGTGTCTATCCAACCTTGAATTAAGGCTTTATTTTCTTCAGATTCAGCAATAGCTGTTTTTAAAACAGGGTCTGACCATTTGCCTAAATCGGTTAAACAGTCCTTCATAAATTCAGTCAGCATCGCCACATCACGTGCGCCGTGCTCAACTAACCATTGATCCAGTTCACCGTAAACCAGAGCTTGCATTAAGCTGTCGATGATTAGGTTTTGCAGGATATATAGCTTGAACCAATCTTGTTCCGTTAAGCTTTGTTCACATAGTTTGCGCAGTGGTTGCCAAGAGGCATCATTCATCCAGCTATCTTTGGCTTGTTGTAATGATTCACCGGTATTGCCATCAATGAGTAAGCCAATACGAGAGAGATATTGCGCCATGCCCAAACGATCCATTGCCGCAAAAATACAAGCTTGAGTAATGACAGTGCCATAGCCATAGGCACTGCCTGACATCATGTGTAGATTGGCGGTTTGTTCGATATAACGAAACGGTAATAAGCAAGTGATGATTTTCTGTTTCACTTCATCACTGAGATTTTCAATTAAATGGCGTTTTTCAAAGAATGAGTAATTGCTTTCAGCGGTCTCTTGTAAACGTGCACGATGCTGTACATAAGCACCATAATAAAATTGGCGCGGATCTTTAAATACATACCAATCTTGCATTTGTAACGCTGTATGGGTGTGATCATTTAACGTTTTGTCTGGTTTCCACAATGGGCGATAATGAAAATTGGTTGCACCTTGTACGTCAAAACTGACTTCTTGATAACGCGTCGCTGGCTTTTTACCAAAGCGACGTTCGATATAGGCATAGGTTTGACGAATAGGTTCGAGGTTGGATGTTTTAATTTCTAAAGTCATCACGATTTCCTTATGGGCTTAAGATTGATCTTCTTGATCTAAATATTCGTGGGCTTGGCTTAAAATGGTGGGTTCAACGCCATAACGCCATTTATCTTCTTGTGCGTCATTCCAAGCTTGCTGGGCTCCGGTCATTTCTACAACATGATTAATTTCGCAAAAATGTTGAAAGGCTTGCTGAGGGAGAATGAGTTCGACAAAAAGTGTTGGATCGTGGATTGCGAAGTCAAATTCAACAAACTTGGCATGACGGTCGCCTGTTACACGAATGTATTTGGTGAGCTGATCATGTTGTAGTGTTTGAGTCATTTGGAAAATCCTTTATCTCTACGCTGAAATCATTTCAGCTGTGACACAATATGTTGTTCCTTGTTAGACTTATATCAAAATGCGTGCCAACTTTAATTAATTTTTATTAATCAATTGTTTATTGTTTTTATCTCCTTTGTTTATATCATTTGAATGATAAATATTCATCGAATAATGAATATGAAAATTTCTGATTTCATCAAATCATGAAAACTGGAGATAAACTTGAAAATAGATTGATCCAGATAAGCCGGTTCTATAAATTAAAATTATTCGTATCTATATGATTTTATGAATTTAATTAAAAAATACCTTAGAGGTATAAATTTATGATAATAAGATAGTAAAGGTTTTTAGTTGGAATTGAGTAAGATAAGGGGGAAGACCTATAGCCAAGGATGGATATTCAGTCATGCCTCAAGCCAAAGATGCGAATTTTTATACTCAGATTTTGGAGAAAAACAAAGATATTCAGGATTTACTAGATAAAATTCAGTTTGATAGCCAGCATGGAAAAATTTGGTTCGAAGAAAACCGTATGCTGCTCATGCATACCAGCATCATGGGCTTTCTAAGAAAAGATTTGTATAACATGTTGGGTTGGGAACGGACTAAGCGTTTTTTTATTCGTTTAGGTTATCAAGCCGGTGTGAGGGATGCAGAAGTCACTTCTAAATTGCGTCCGAATTTAAATGAAGCTGAAGCCTTTATGGCTGGACCGCAAATGCATGGTATTCGTGGCATGGTTCAAGTTGAAGTCAATGAACTTCAATTAAGTCATGATGAGCATCAATTTTATGCAGATTTTAATTGGCGCAATTCTTTTGAAGCGGAAGTTCATTTAAGTGAATTCGGGGCTTCGGAAGAATCAGTTTGTTGGATGCTATTGGGCTATGCTTGCGGTTATACCAGTTTTGTTATGGGACAAACCATTATTTATCAGGAAACCCATTGTGTAGCAAAAGGTGATGATTGCTGTCGTATTATCGGCAAGCCTTTAAAAGAATGGGAAAATGCCGATGAACTTATTCAATTTATGTCACCTGATCCTGTTTCAGATGAATTAATTGCCTTGCAAGCAGAGCTGAATGAGTTAAAGAAAAATATATATACAGATGTAGAAGCCGATTACACCATGTTTAATTCTATTGGTGAATCGGTGGCTTATCGTAAAGTCTGTGATCTGTTGAAAAAGGCGGCTGGCAGTAAGGTTGCTGTATTACTGCAAGGTGAAACAGGAGTGGGCAAGGAAGCTTTTGCTAGAGGGATTCATGAAGGTAGTTCTCGTAAAGGGCAACCCTTTATTGCTGTAAACTGTGCCTGTATTCCACCAGACCTAATTGAAGCTGAACTTTTTGGTGTTGAAAAAGGGGCATTTACAGGGGCAACACAAACTCGAAGTGGAAAGTTTGAACGTGCCGATCAAGGAACTATTTTCTTAGATGAAGTGATTGAGCTTTCTTCACGTGCGCAAGCTGCCTTGCTGCGAATGTTACAAGAAGGAGAATATGAAAGAGTTGGAGATCATCAAACTAGAAAAGCGGATGTACGTTTGGTTGCAGCTACCAATGAGGATCTGGAACAAGCTGTGAAAGAGGGAAGATTTCGTGCTGATTTATATTATCGCCTGAATATTTTCCCTGTCATTATTCCGCCACTACGTGAGCGCCGTGATGATATCCCTTTATTGATTACACACTTCTTGTCGCGTTTTGAGAATATGTATGGAAAGACGTTAAAAGGTTTAAGTGACAAAGCTAAAAATTTTGTCATGACCTATGAATGGCCCGGTAATATTAGGGAACTTGAAAACTTATTAGAACGGGCGACCTTACTGACGGATCATCAGGAGGAAATTAAACTCCATCATTTGTTTCCGCAAATTAAGCAAGATATTGAACCCAGGTCTGAAAAAGTGGATTTGGAAGCAGTCATACAAGAGGGCTTTTGTTTGGAAGATCATGAGAAAAAACTAATTTTTATCGCGATGCAAAAAACAAATAATAATATTTCTGAAGCAGCCCGTGTATTGGGGATCAGCCGACCTGCTTTAGACTACCGTTTAAAAAAGCAAGCTATTAATATAGGTAAAAAGTAGATTTCAATTAAACACAAATTGATTGTGATGATTGGTTTTTTAAAAGACAAACTTTTAAAACAGCTTGATACGTCTTATTTAAAGACAGTATTTTATTTTCCGAATCTAGGTAGCAAGTGTCGCCATGGTAATCCCCCTAAAAATAAAAGGATCTAAAAGTAGAATTTTTTCTTAGGATACAAGCAGGAGATTCTGCATGAAAACAGACGTGGCACGCAATATATCCTCAACAGTTACAAGACTAAATATTTTCTAATTTATTGAAAAATCATCAATATTCGAAAGTAACCTATTACTCAACTAGAGATGAGAATCTAATTTCAGTCAATTTTAATTGCATCTAAGACTGCCATTCCTACAGTAACTAATTGTTTTTTTTCATCAATTTCTGTTGGTAAGAGAGCTCCAATTGGGCAAAAATTGATATTTAAATAACTAGCTACTAATGCTAAATTTCCTAATAGAACTCCAGCATCACGCCAAACTAAACTGGCTCCATCGGTATATTTTGATGAAGTTTTTTGTGGTTCCGCAATCAAGAGTATTAAACTGGCTGAATTACAATTTAATATTTTTTCACAGTCTCTTCTAACGTTTATAAAATATTTATTTTCCTTATTAATGGGCCAAAGGCTATGACAAAAAGGGTCATATCTCCACCAAATATCAGTATATGGTGAGTTTATAAGAATATGAATAGGGTGTATTGCACCAGCCGAAGGAACTGGCCTTAAAGTTATAGGAAAGCCCATAGTTGAATCAATACAATCTTTAACTCGATTAGTAAGCCATAGAAGATGTGATAAATGATCAATTGAAACGAGTTTAAAAGATCTTTGTGACTTCCTTTCAAACATAACTTGTGTAAATGGAATTGGCGTAAAAATCTCAGGCTCATCTAACCTGATGGATTTATTACTAAGATCCCACTTATAAGGAATATACTTATCAACTTTCTGTTTAGGAACAGGATTACCCAAGTTTACCCAAGTCATAGCCTACTTGCTCGAATATCTCAAAATATTTATTACAGCCACGGCAATTACCACAGGTCACCTCAGATTTATGACAACTATGAGACCATGCTAACAATTCAGCAGGAATATTAGATAATTGAATCAGTTCTTTAGTCGATAGGTTGATAGCAGGAGCTTCTACAGTTATATGGCCCTCTTGCAGGAACATTAGCTGATTCATTGCATCAATAAATTCATGAGAGCCATCTGTATGGCCGTTATCAGTTTTAACTGTTCCGATTAAAATCTTAGAGATATTAAAAGGGAGCATCTTCATGCCAGCTAGAGTAATTAAGAGTTGATTTCTATAAGGCCACCAATCGGAAGCGGGTGCATGTTTACTCTCAATAGTACCAGCCATATCTCCTGAACCAATATTTCTACAATCAACAGTCAATATCTCGTGCGGAATATTCAAATATCTACATATGGATTGTGAAGCAGCTATCTCAGCTTTTGCTGCAAGCTGCCCGTAGTCTATTGTTAATGCATAATCTGGTCTTTTCCACCATGCTATTGCTGTAGAATCCATGCCACCAGAGAGTAATAATACAGATTTCATTAAGTGATTGCCGTCCAAAGAGTATGATAAATAGCGGTAACGTAATCTTTAAGAATTTTGCAATCTGATCCTTCCATCATTTTAAGGTTTTCTTCACTTTCATTTTCTGCATAGACTACAACTGGTTTGTTAATTGCTCTAGCGTATCCAATCTCATAAATTGTGCCTGAGTCCATACCGTCAGCTATGGCGAATAAAAGATCACAATTATGTATGCCTTCAAGATCTTTATCTACCACATCTTCAGCATTACCTTTACCTACATCATGATAGGGAGAAAAAACCTCTAATCCAAGATCTTGTAAGTTTTTTCTCGCTTCCTCAATTAACCATAGTTGTGCAAGAGTAAAAAAGGGGCCAGCAAGATAAACCTTGGGTTTACAACCTTTTTTAAATTGTTCAGAAAGAATGATAGGAGAGGGTGAATATTTTTTTAAACGTTCTGGTGTAATAAATCCTTCCGTTTCACAATAATATGCAGTTGCTTTAGAAGCTTGTAGAGCTGCTTCATAAGCACTCTTTTTTTGTTCCATCCAAGCATATCCAAAATGGGCAACAAAATTATCTCCAGAACCTATTTTTGATACCTTGTTCGTACTAAAGGCTGGCACATGCTTAATCTCATCAAGTTTATGGTCGTAAACCAGACATCCATCAGGTCCTTTTTTTAATATAACTACCTCAGCTTGTTGAGATACAGCAATTTTCCTAAGTAACTCATTAGTATCATCAATCTGTAATAATGATTTTGCTTCATACTGATTAAGTAAAATCGCTAGGTGTTTAGCTTTAGATCCATTTGCATGGAAAAGTTCTACTGAGGCTACATTTTGAGGATCGTAAACAGCATATTCACTGTCTATGATAGCCGTACCTTCCAAGAATCCAAATCTAATAACGTTTTTTTCTTTAATTTCCAGTGGCGGATTATTAGTGGTTCTATTGTAAATTAAGGGCTTAGCAAGAGCATGAGTATAATGAAATTTAGTATTTACTGGAATATTAATAATACTTAATTCGAAGCCCTCCAGTTCAGCACGGGCCTGAATAACTTCTTGTATGTTTTTAGAGCAATACGTGGTTAACTTAACTTCTCCCTTCATTGCTGCAATTGCAGAAGCAGCTCTTCCTCCTGAACCAAAAATATTATATCTATAAGGATGCATACAATATTCTTCATATATTCCGCCTGTA
>NZ_DJJJ01000049.1:0-42088 GCF_002434085.1 Acinetobacter sp. UBA6571
AAGCAAATTCTGTAACTGTTCAAACTCATGGGCCGGTTTGGTCGCAAAATGCTGTTCAAACTGTTCCTGTAGGGTATTTAAGGCAGTTTTTGCCTCAGATAGACCCCGATCGTTCGCCTGAATCAGTTGACGTATTCGCTGTTCTTCTGTCGCATCTTGTAATACTAAAAACTCAATCAGTTCAGGGGAATAGTCAGGATGATCATTGAGCCAGTGTTGAACTTGGGCATATATATTCGTATATTCCTGCTGAACATGCTGCCGGGTCGCCTGAAATTGAGAAATTTTGGATTGCTGCTGCTGATAGTTTTGCTGAAGTCCTTCAAAATATTGCTGTTTTTCCAAGCAGGATTGTTCCAGTATGGAAAGCTGTTGCGTAAGGTCATCCAGCCAATGTTGGGCCTGTTCATAAGTTTGTCCGGCAACTTTCAGCGTTAATTCTTTAACCTGTGCAACATTATCTAGACCTTGCTGCTTGAGCTGTTCCAGCTCTTGCTCTAATTGAACAATTTGCGTATTTAAATATTGATATTGAAGCTGTTGAGGCTGTAATTTTAGGTTTAGCTGCTCTACTGAGCCTTTATGAGTATTTAGCTGCTCAAGCTGTAACAAGCGATTCTGGAAGACCTGATAAATATGTTGTGCTTCTTGAAGGCTATTGTCATGCCAGTCTGAATGTTGACTTGAAGGCAGTTTCTCTAAAATTGGAGTAGCGAGCTGTTGTAATTGCTGTGCACGGGTACATTGTGCTCGAAGCTTTTCGAGTTGCCGAACCAATTCATTATACTGCGACTGGGTCTTTTGAGTTTCTGTAATATTAAAATCAAGCTGTTCACGTACTTTAAGCTGAACCTGTTGTAGCTCTCCTAGTTTTAAAAGCAATTGTTCGGGGGGCTGTTCCCATAGAAGCTCTAGCCCGGAAAAACTGTATTTGTGCTGAAGCTGCTGTTGTAATTGCTGTATCTGTTCAAGAGAGTACTGCTGCTGTTGCTGCAAATGTGACAGGACGGTTTCCTGTTTTAGATATTGCTGCCGGGCAGCCAGCCACTGATTTTGAGCCTCCTGTTCTTTTTGCAGATAATTTTTTTCCTGCTGTTCCTGTATAGCCAGCAATGATTTCTCAAGTGAATGCTGCTGTTCACGATAAGGATGCTGCTGGCTGCCGCAGACCATACACGGTTCATCTGGCTGCAGAGCTGCACGTAACTGCTCAATATTTTCTGAAAAGAGTAGACGCTGTTGCTGTAATTGCTTCTGTAACAGTTCACGCTCTTTCTTGTCATGCTCATAAGCTGAGTGCTGTTCCAGCATTGCAGTGTGCAGCTCTTGAATCTCACTTTTTAATTGATGAATATTCTGGTCGAGGCTTTGATGTTCACTATAGTGTATCTGCCAACGTTCCAGCTGGTGTTGGAGCTGTTCAAACTGATAGGTGCGTTCCAGCTGTTGCTCACGCTGCTGATACAAATCACGCAGTTCTTTCTCAAGCTGGTTGGCATTACCTGCATGTTGAACCAGTTTATGAAGTTGCTGTTCAATTGAATCCTGCTGGATTTGAAGATGGACAATTTGATCTTGCGTGTACAGTTCCGATGCCTGTTGAGCCTGAGCTATATAGGCTTTCAGGTGCTGTAAACTAGCTTGCGGTTCACTATCAAAACCGCACAATTGCTGGCTTTGTGCAAGTTGCTGCTGTAGTTGCTGCTGTATATTTTCCAGCTGCTGATATTGTTGCTGTGCCTGCTGTAACTGTTCAAGTTGCTGCTGTTGTTCAGCAGTTTTTTCCTTAAGTTTATTGCGTATCTGCGTATACTGACTCTCAATTAGCTTCCGCTGGTCCAATAACTGCTTGGCCTGATTCAAATAGGGAGCTAGCTGGTTCTGACGCAGCTTTTCATCTTCTACTGCAGTTCTGGCTGCCTGACAGCTTTTTTGTGCTGTCTGATACTCTTCACAAACCTGCTGGAACAACTGCTGGTGTTGAGAAATTTGTTTTTCAAGATTCTGCAATTGCTGCTCACAGCGTTTTTGCTGAAGCAGGACTGGACGAATGGAGGCGAACTGCTCAAGCTGTTGTAAACGCTGGCGCTGTTCACCCAGCTTCTGGTTGGCATCCAGCTGGACCTGATAAAACTCCTGCTTGGCCTGTATCTGAGTGTAGAGCAGGTCGTGACTTTTATGCCATTGCAGCTCATTTCTTAAAATCTGGCGCTGTTGCTCAAGTTGCTGCACTTGCTGTTGTCGTGCTTTATATTGATCTTCGAGTTGCGCCATCTGTTCAGTACTGAGCAGCTCTACATGGCCAATCAGCTCATTTAATTTTTCTCGCTGTATCCGGACCATTTTGGTCCGTTCAAACGCAGCCTTACCCACCAGACTGAAAATATTGGAATTGGTCAGGTATTCCAGTAAGTCAGCCCGCTCATTGTCTTTGGCTTTTAAAAAAGCTCCAACTTCTGACTGCGCCAGAAGTACGGCCCGGGTAAACTGTTCAAAGCTCAGGCCAATCAGCTCCAATACCTGTTTATCACACTCTTTAGCCTTGTCTGTAAGCATGTTGCCATCAGTGACACAGACCAATGCACGCTGCACTGCCTGTAATTTACCTTCGGCATGTCCGCGTGCACGTTTTAATTCCCAGCGGGCAATATAGCGTTTCTGGTTCTGGGCGATGAACTCAAGCTCACTATAGGCATGGGCTGTTCCTCGCCGCAGGATATTGAGAGTTGAATCAATCTGTACGTCTTGGCCACTGACATCCTTGAGCTTACCTTCATGGGTTTTTAATCTGGGAATTTTATTAAATAATGCCAGACACATCGCATCCAGCAGGGTCGATTTTCCTGCACCTGTGGCGCCAGTAATAGCAATCAGACCAGCATGCTGTAGAGGGTCAGCCTCAAAATCGATTTCCTGTTCACCCGCCAAAGAAGCCAGATTCTGGAGTTTTAGGCGTACAATTTTCATGTATTATCCGCCGTTTTCACTTTATGTTCTGACTGCTGTGCATCTTGCAGTAGTGTCATAAAATCTTGCTTGACCTGTTCATCCTGACTATAGCCCATTTTTTGCCATAACTGTTCAAAGAGCTGTTCAGGGGTTGGCGGTGCCAGATCAATTTTAGATGCATGAACTTCAGATGAACTCTGCTGTAAATATTTTCGGCTAATCCGCACCAGCCGATAGCGCTCGGGTGGGAGCAGATCTTCAATTTTTTTGCGTAAGTCAGGTGGAGGCGGAGTCAGGCTATAATATTCAATATCAAGATAATCACGCTGGTCGATATCAGAAATTTCTCCTGCAGGTAGTAAGGTAAGCTGCGTTAATACCTCATCGAGTTCACCGCTCAAGCGGTGTAGCTGTACAGTACGCGGAATATAAAGCGGATTCATCTCGAGTCTATTCTCAGATAGATCCGGATCAATATTGACCTCAAGTACCTGATGTTTATAGTTGAGTTCGCTAAATGAAAGAGGAATCGGAGAGCCACTATAACGGACATGTGGAGACTGGACTTTCTGTGGTTTATGTAGATGACCCAAAGCCACATAATCAATTTCAGGGCTAAACAGTTCAGTCGAAAGTGCTTCATGGTTGCCAATAATGATGGGCCGTTCCGACTCTTTAGATTCATCAGCACCCTGCATATGTGCATGAGACATAAGAATTAATGCCTGATCTGCAGTTTTACGCTGCAAGGCCTCCTTAATAAGTGCCTGATGTATGTATTCGATTGCCTGCTGGCTGTCTTGGGTTGCTTCACCATGACCGGTAATTTCAGCCGGGCGTAAAAAGGGCAGTGCAATACACCAGGCAACTATTTCTTGATATTCATTATGAATAGGTAAAATCAGCCGGTCGAAATCAAGACGATGCTCGGTATTCCAGCGCACGATACCGACTGTTTTTGCATTGTATTTCTCAAGTAAAGGTTCAACCTGTTCAAGACGATAACCAGAGTCATGGTTGCCGGCAATCATCAGGGTTTGCATATGGGGAGCAGCAGAGTGCGCATCGGCCAGAAATTGATAGAGCTGCTTTTGAGCACTAGATGCCGGATTAATCACATCAAAAACATCACCAGCAATTAGTAGCGCATGTGGCTGTTTGTCTTTAATCTGTTCTATAAGCCAGGTCAGAAACTGTTGATGTTCATACTGCCGCGAATGATTATAGAAAAACTGCCCCAAGTGCCAATCTGAAGTATGAAAAAAACGTACCGCCATGCCTGCCCCAAAACTCAATGCTACCACTGCAAGGCTATACTATAAGCATTTCCGCCTGTACTTGGCTAGTTGCCAGCAGATAATCTATTGTATGTCAGCTTAAAACTTATAAGGATAAATAAATAGAAATAAAGGGTTTTAAAGTAGCAAGCTAAAATATACAGGCAAAATAAAAGCCGACGATTCGAGTGATGAGTAAATCGTCGGCCAAGGAAGGAAACTTCGATGAGTGATACCAAGATATACACTCGCCATGAAGTTCAAGTTATTGCTTTGATAAGTAAAGGCCACCGTAAACAGATGCGGATGCCATGCATCGTTTGCGGTTGCTGCTGGCCTTGTACCCTATATAACGTAATGTCCTCGGATTTGGTTGACAAAGAAATGCAAAAAAATTAAAAAAACTTTTTATCCGGCTTATACTGAAAAAAATCTGTTGTTTTAGGACTGGTCAAATGCCCTCGCTTACAAGATATTATTTGCAGTTTTTCCTTTGGTGTTTGGGACTTACCTTAGTGGTAGGCGTGGTCGCTGCATTATTACCGGCGGGTCTGGGCGGTATCTTGACTATTATTCCTTATATGGCCGCGATGATCATTACCCTATACAAGTTTTTAAATCAACAGGGCCGTGCGCCAAGCCAGCGGGAAAGAAAAAGGCTGACTTTGGGATTTACCCTGATATTTTGGGGTTATAACCTGAGTTTTCTGGTTCTAGGTTTAGTGTGGTTTTCAAGAAAAGATCCGGAAATATGGCAGAATTTTATGCTGTATCTTCAGCACCCGCAATTTTTGAGTCTGGTTGTAATTATGTGTCTGCTCATGGCCATTCCTTTATATTTACTGACATACTGGTTCTATGGACCACAAGCCCAGCGTATGGCTCAGCATAAATTTGGCTCATCTGACTAAAAAATATAAGAGGACTACATGATGCAGCAGAAACCACAGGTATTAATCACCGGTGCCAGCGGTTTTATTGGCCAACATCTTGCTGCTTACCTGATTCAGCAGGGTTATCAGGTGATTGGTCTGACACGTAATCCAAATAGAAGCTCTTCTCAGGCCGGTTTGCGATATATTCACCGTTTGGAACAGATCAGTCAGGAACCGATTGATTATGTAATTAATCTGGCAGGTGAGAATATTGGCCAGTCACGCTGGACAGAAAAGCGCAAACTTGAACTGATCAATAGCCGGATTGAGACAACACGTCAAGTATTTGAATGGCTACAACAGAACAGGATACAGCCACATCGCATCATTTCAGGTTCTGCGATAGGGTACTATGGTATTGATCCACAAGAACAGTGGAGCGGATACTGTAATGAAAGCTCACCGCCGCAGGATATCTTTATGTCCGAGCTATGTCAGCGGTGGGAACATCAGGCAAAAAACAATCCCGGACAACAGGTTAGTATTATCAGGCTTGGAGTAGCCTTTGCCAGAAACGGCGGGATATTGCCACAGATGCTTATGCCAATCCGTTTTAATCTGGTCGGCAAGATCGGTCATGGCCTTCAGCCGATAACCTGGATTCATATTAATGATGTGGTGCGTGCCATTACATTTATTTTACAGCAGCGTGAGGCAAAGGCAGTCTATAACCTGGTAGCGCCAGAACAGGGCACTCAGAGAAAATTTGCTGAAATAGCTGCTGCTAAATTACATAAAAAACCATTGTTGAGTATGCCAGCCTGTGTATTGAAAACAATGCTGGGTGAACAGTCACAACTGGTATTAAATGGGCAGTTTGTAATGCCTCAAGCTTTATTGGAACAAGGCTTTGAGTTTCAATATCCAGATTTAAATAGTGCACTTACCGATCTTTTAGATGAGAAATGATCATCTGCTTTTAGCTGGCCGTTGAGTGAACCCTATCATAGCTTTGAGGAATTAAGCGTTCAGGTGAATAAACTTGAGGCTCAACCAGGGGCGGCTGCTTAAGAATGAGCTGACGCAGCAGGCGGGCAGATGCAGGTCCCATGCAGAGACCATTACGGAAGTGCCCAAAATTCGCCCATAAATTATTAATATCCGGTATTTTTCCGATGTAAGGGATACCTTCTGGAGAACCGGGACGCAGTCCAGCCCACTGTTTCACAATAGGAAATTGAGCCAGTTCAGGCACCATTTCCAGAGATGCAGTTAAAATACTTTCTGAAGTCTGAGAATTTATAGAAGTATTAAAACCCTGATGAGCCATGCTCGAACCACAGACAATATGGCCATCAGAACGTGGTATCAGATACATTACCCGGTTCATGCACATGGTCGGTAACCAGTTCTCCGGTGTCTTGAACAGAATCATCTGTCCATGTACCGGTTGTACCGGTAACTGGATATTTAACTGTCTAGACCACTGTTCAGACCAGGCACCTGTAGTCAGTACAAACTGATCGGCCTGGAAGCTACGAAGATTCTGGTCTCGTACAGCTACAATCTGTCCATGTTGAATATCAAGCTGTTGAATTGCTGTATTTTCGAAAAACTGCACGTTAGGATGCGTTTTTAAATAATTCTGAATGGATTGTAATAGCCGTGGATTACGAATATTAGCAAGCTGAGGGAAATAGAGGGCTTCTTTAAAACCAGATGCAATATGCGGATTAATCTGACGAAGCCGCTCATGCTGTACAAGCTCACAGATTTGCATTGGCTCCTGAAATTGCTGGCTATAACTCAGGCCCTGCCTAAAATCTTCCTGGTCAAAAATCAGCATACCGGTTTCATGAATCTGAAAATCTATTCCTGAAACCGGTTGCAACTTCTGGTTCCATTCCTGGTATAAAGCTTTGCCAAATTGAGCCAGCTGGTTTACGGCGGGTGCATAACGCCAGGGATACATTGGAGAGAGGATTCCACCGCCTGCCCAAGAGGCACTCCCGCTGTAGGGCTGATCAAAAATATCAACTGAACAGCCCTGTTCTATAAGCTCAAGTGCCGTAAGCAGTCCACTGATTCCGGCTCCAATAATGGCAATCTTCATTATCCTGTCCGAATTTTACTGCATGGCTTTAAGTTTAAGCGCTGCTTCTTCAGCAAAATAGGTCCAGATTCCATCCGCACCAGCCCGACGGCAGCAAAGTAATGATTCAAGGATGGCACTGTCGGACAGCCAGCCATTCTGGATCGCGCCTGCCAGCATCGCATATTCGCCACTTACCTGATAAATAAAAGTAGGTACACCGAAAGTATCTTTCACCTCTCGAACAATGTCGAGATATGGCATACCTGGCTTGACAATCACCATGTCTGCACCTTCCTGCAGGTCTAGGGCAATTTCATGCAGGGCTTCGGCACGGTTACCTACGTCCATCTGGTAATTATATTTATTCCCACCTTTCAGATTGCTGGCTGAGCCTACCGCATCGCGAAAAGGGCCATAGAAACTAGAAGCATATTTTGCTGAATAGGCCATGATACTGGTATAAATATGTCCATTGGCTTCAAGCGCCTGACGGATTGCACCAATGCGTCCATCCATCATGTCACTCGGTGCAATTACATCTGCACCTGCTTCAGCATGGCTTAATGCCTGCTTGATCAGGCATTCTACAGTCTCATCATTAAGTACATAGCCACTAGCATCAATAATACCGTCCTGGCCATGAGTCGTATACGGGTCAAGTGCACCATCCGTGATAAGTACCATATCAGGTAACTCTTTTTTCAGCAGGCGAACAGTAGTTTGCACCAGACCATCTTCATGCCATGCAGCCTCAGCTGTCAGGCTTTTATCTTCTTGAGGCGTCACCGGGAATAATGCCAGCTTGGAAACTCCGAGTTCCAGAAGACGTTCCGCTTTTTTTAGTAATAGGTCTGCAGAGAGGCGCTGTACATTCGGCATGCTTGGAATATCCTGGTTCTGATTTTGTCCAGGTAACACAAATACGGGATAAATCAAATGATCAGCTGTTAGTTGCGTTTCCCTGACCATTGATCTCATTTTTTCATTTTTTCGAATACGACGCATGCGGGTGGCAGGAAATGCAGGACGATTGAACGTATAAGTCATAACAATCTCGATCATCAGTATTAAACTACCCACTATTGTAGACCCATAATCTGGGTTTAGGGCGACGGTATTTATTTATTTATTCAATAAAGGTAATTCGGGCAAATGGTTAACGAGACAAATAAAAGCTGGACTGGCAATATTCATCTGGGCTCGAAAGTCGATATTGATGTGGTGCTCAAACAGTTATGCAAGGCATTTAATAGTTCTCCCTATTTTCAGCATAATGGCATGACTATGCGGGTCATTGAAGGGCAAATTGAGGGTTACATTGAAATGCAGCCTTATATGATCGGTAACGTGGCTTTCCAGATTCTGCATGGCGGTGTGGCTGCAACTTTGCTGGACAGTATCGGTGGTATTGTCGCCATGGGTGAGCTATATAAGCGCGCGCCTGCAGAGCAACTGGTAGATACCATTAAAAAAGTCTCCCGACTGGCGACTGTTGATATGCGGGTTGATTATCTGGCTCCGGGCCGTGGACAGCATTTTATTGCCCGTGCTGAAACGCTCAGATTAGGACGTAAAGGCTGTACCATGCGTATGACTATGATCAATGATGAAAACAAGGCGATTGCCACAGCAATTGCGTCTTATGCCTATTAGAAAAACAGTTAAAGCAAGATGGCCTGATGCAGATGAGATAAAACCGGCTTTGGAGTTAAATGCTAAAACTTCTTTAAAATTGTAGTTTCTATTTGGAGAATCGGCAGAGCTTTCTCATATAAAGAGAACTTGCCAGTTACATTTTTTTTGCGACATTTATTTTAAAGCTGCATTAAAATCCATCTCCTTCTCCAAAGCCCTGCATGAAAAACAAGCCCCAAATAAAAGTTGGATAGGCTCCAGACAAGGTCTTTTCATCCATACAGTGCTTTGGTCCATATTCAAAAGGAATAGCCTATGACTGATGCTCAAGCTCATGATCTCGACCCGGCGCAAGTCACTTCTTCTGGCGATCTCCCTCCTCCCAATAAAAGAAAAAAACTTCTTAAAATTGTAGCGATTCTCTTTATTGTCGCGGTGCTGATCTATGCATTGTGGATGTACTTTGCCAGCCGTTCGGTTTCTACAGATAATGCCTACGTAGGGGCCGATACTGCCCAGATTACCTCTATGGTGAACGGACAGGTTACAGAAGTGCTGGTCAAGGATACCCAACAAGTCAAACAGGGAGATGTACTGGTACGTATTGATCCGCGTGATGCCAAAATTGCTCTGGTGCAGGCACAGGCAGAACTAGCCAAAGCCAAACGACAATATAACCAAACCTCGGCCAACAGCCAGTCCCTAAATTCACAGGTGTCGGTACGCGCTGATGAGATTGCCAGTGCTCAGGCACAGGTTAAGAAGGCAGAGGCTGATCTTGCTAAGGCTCAGGCTGATTATGAACGCCGTCGCAAGCTCTCAGAAACAGGCGCAATTTCCAAAGAAGAAATGAGCAGTGCGCAAACCGTGTTAGATACCGCACGAGCTAGCTTGACCTTGGCACAAGCGGGGCTGTCTCAAGCTGAGGCTAACCGTAAAGCAGCACAAAGCACACTGGCCGCCAACGAAGCACTGATTCGCGGTGCTACTGAACGCTCTACTCCTGATGTGCTGATTGCCCAGGCACGGGTAGAGCAGGCGATGCTCGATCTGGAACGGACAGAAGTACATGCGCCACTTGATGGTGTGGTTAGCCGCCGTAATGTGCAGGTCGGACAGCGTGTAGCGCCAGGAAACTCACTCATGGTGGTGGTTCCTGTGGCCCAGCTTTATGTCGATGCTAATTTTAAAGAAAGTCAGCTGGCAAAAGTCAGAACCGGTCAGGCTGTAGAGCTGATATCAGATTTCTATGGTGATGAGGTGGTTTATCATGGCAAGGTTTTAGGCTTCTCCGGGGGAACTGGAGCTGCTTTTGCTTTAATTCCAGCCCAGAATGCCACAGGAAACTGGATCAAGGTGGTTCAACGTCTACCAGTACGGATTGCACTTGACCCGAAAGAGCTGGCACAGCATCCGCTCAGGGTAGGGCTGTCCATGAACGCAACGGTTGACCTGACCAGGTAATTCAATATGAATAGCCAAAGCACACCTTTTGCCGACCTTAAAGGCGGACGGCTGCTGATTGCAGCGCTGGTGCTGGCACTGGCTAACTTTATGGTGGTCCTTGATACCACCATCGCCAATGTCTCATTACCACATATTACTGGAAGCCTTGCTGTTTCAAGTACACAAGGTACCTGGGTAATTACTTCCTATGCTGTTGCCGAAGCAATCTGCGTACCATTAACCGGCTGGCTGGCTGGCCGCTTTGGAGTGGTCCGTACCTTTGTTGCCTGCGTCATCGGGTTTACTGTCTTTTCAGTATTATGCGGCCTTTCAAACAGCCTGGCCTTGCTGGTCATTTGCCGTATCGGGCAGGGGCTTTTTGGCGGGCCGATCATGCCACTGAGCCAGACTCTGCTTATGCGGATTTTCCCGCAGGAAAAACATGCACAGGCGATGGGTCTCTGGGCGATGACTACCGTCATTGGACCAATTCTTGGACCAATTCTTGGCGGTACAATCAGTGATAATATTTCCTGGCACTGGATTTTCTTTATTAATATTCCAGTCGGTATTATTTGCGCTTTAGGAGCAGTGAGCCTACTCAAAAGTGCTGAAACTCCATTAAATAAGCTCAAGATTGATCATATCGGACTTATCCTGCTGGTAATCTGGATTGGTGCCCTGCAATTGATGTTGGATCTGGGTCATGAACATGACTGGTTTCACAGCAATATTATCAACAGTCTGGCTGCAGTTGCGATTGCCGGATTTATCGTATTTTTAATCTGGGAAATTACCGAACATAATCCGATCGTAAATGTACGGGTCTTCAGGCATCGGGGATTCACGATTTCAGTACTGGCCTTATCGTTTGGTTTTGGTGCATTTTTTGGCAGTATTGTGCTGATTCCACAGTGGCTACAGATCAATATTGGCTATACTGCGACTTGGGCCGGATATGTGACAGCAACAATGGGTTTTGGCAGCCTGACCATGTCTCCTGTGGTTGCCAAGCTTTCTACCCGTTATGATCAGCGTGCCTTGGCGTGTTTCGGTCTGTTAGTCTTGGGCGGAGTAACCTTTATGCGAGCACTCTGGACCTCGGAAGCAGACTTTATGGCATTGGCAATTCCACAGATTCTACAAGGTTTTGCAGTGCCATTTTTTTTCATTCCATTGTCGAATATTGCTCTGGCATCGGTATTGCCTCAGGAAATAGCCTCTGCTGCTGGTCTGATGAGTTTTATGCGAACGATGGCAGGTGCAATAGGTGCTTCTATGTCTGCCACGATGTGGGATGATCATGCCAAACTGGCACGCAGTGAAATTGTGTCGAGCTTGAACCCTGAACCGGCACAACATACATTAGTCCAAAGTGGTATGAGTCCGGAAGGTGCTTTAGCGATGATTTCCAACCTGGTAAACAAAGAGGCACTCACATTAGCGGCTGACCATGTGTTTTTACTATTTTCACTGGTATTTGTTGTATCTGGCCTGATTATCTGGTTGTGTCCAAAACCAAAAACAGGCGCTGCAGCGGGGCCAACACACTGATGAAAAAACCAGGCTTGGCCTGGTTTTTTATTATTTACTCTTGTTGAATTAGCTTAGGTCGGACCGTACCCGCTGTAGGGCATCTTTCCAGCGCGCTAAATGTTGCTGACGCTCATCTTCTGACATTTGCGGTATAAATTCTCGCTCCAGTTGCCAGGAAGCTGAAAGATCATCCAGACTATTAAATACTCCAGCTTTTAGCCCCGCCATGGCTGCGGCGCCCCATGCCGTCGATTCCTGTAGTTTAGGCCGTAACACTGGCACATTCAGCAAATCTGCCTGAAACTGCATCATCATATCATTGCAACTGGCTCCACCATCTACACGCAGTTCTTTTAAGGGCTGATCCAGATCAGCCTGCATTGCAGATAATACATCAGAAACTTGAAAGGCAATTGCTTCTAGCGAAGCACGTGCAATATGCGCTTTTGTAGTTCCGCGTGACATACCACAAATCATGGCCCGTGCTTCACTATCCCAATGCGGTGCGCCTAATCCGGTAAAAGCAGGCACTAAAACTACACCTTCACTGGATTTAACCTGTGCTGCCAGTTTTTCAGTATCACTGCTTTTTTGAATGATCCCTAAACCATCACGTAGCCACTGCATAATTGCACCCGCCATAAAGACACTCCCTTCGAGTGCATAATGGGCTTGATACTGGCATTGCCAGGCTAAGGTGGTCAGCAGCTTGTTCTGACTGAACTGGATGTCAGTGCCTGTATTAAATAACATGAAACAGCCTGTACCATAGGTATTCTTGGCTGTACCTGCCTCAAAGCAGGATTGGCCAAATAGTGCAGCCTGTTGATCACCTAAAACTCCCATAATTGGAATGGTTGAGCCCAAAAGTCCACTGGCGGTATCTGCAACATAGCAGTCAGACGAGATAATTTTAGGTAATACGGAACATGGAATATTAAACAGCTCTAAAAGCTCTTCATCCCAACTTTGGGTTTGCAGATTCATGAGCATGGTTCGTGAAGCATTACTCGCTTCGATGACATGTTCAGCACCTTGTGTCAGATTCCAGATTAACCAGCTGTCAATTGTTCCAAACGCTAAATGTCCCTGATCAGCCAGTGTACGCAGTCCCTCGACATGTTCGAGTAACCAGACCAATTTGCTTGCACTGAAATAAGGATCAATTCGCAGTCCGGTTTTTTCCTGGATTAACTGCATGTGGCCCTGTTCAATCATCTGATTACACCAGTCGGATGCACGACGGTCCTGCCATACAATGGCAGAAGTAAGTGCCTGACCAGTACGTTTATCCCATACGACCGTAGTTTCACGTTGGTTGGTTAAACCTAAGGCTTTAATATCCTTCGCCAGCAAATTTGCTGAGGCGAGTGCCTGCTGAACTACGGCAATTTGTGTAGTCCAGATTTCCTGTGCATCCTGTTCCACCCAACCGGAATGAGGAGTCTGTATATGAATTTCACGCTGTGCAGTGGCATGAATGCGGCCTGATTCATCAAAAACAATTGCCCGGCTGGAAGTTGTTCCCTGATCGAGTGCTAATAAATAACTCATGTTTTTATAAGAAGAACTTGAAAAATAAAATACTACCGCAATTATAGTATTAAACCTATCTCGCTCTTGATTTTAATGAATTACAGCATGGTAAATCAGTAAAAGTATGCTAAGATAGGAACGTAACTTGGGGGTGTCTCTGGCTTCGACGCTGGTGATGAAACTCATAGATGCATGCCGAGAGCGCATTTTCTCTCGTAAATCAAATTTGCATTTTTTAGTCGCAAACGACGAATCATACGCTCTAGCTGCCTAAGGGCAGCTTGTCCGCCTCTCTGAATACTTGTGGTTAGGGAGTCCGACTGAAGCGCACGCACACAAGTCCGTATAAAACCAAGCCTCGGGGTTTTGTACTAAATTAAGAGGATCGCGATTTGTACCCTGTTCGTCGGGTCACAAAGAGTTAAAAAAGTAGACGATATCTAAGCATGTAGTATTCTCGAGTGTAGTGCTGGCGGACGCGGGTTCGACTCCCGCCACCTCCACCAAAATTCTTAATTGTCATTCGTTCACATGATGACATATCAATCTAAAAGCCTTAACTATCAATAGTTAGGGCTTTTTTTATGCCTTTACATTCTGCATTATTCGTAAACATAGCGTTGGCTCATTTGTATGGTGTTTTGTATGTTTGAGTTTAATGATGTGTGACCATACACGGAAAAGGTTTATTGTGTTTAAAGAAGATATTTCAAAATTTCCCATGGCGGATACGGTACTAAAAGCCTTAGAGACAAATAAGGCTGAAGAGCGTATTAATGACGGCGATAATTTATATTTTGTTATCAAAAGAGATGGCAAAAAGCGTTGGGAATTTAGGTATAAAAAGCCATCTACGGGTAAGTGGACATTTATAGGTCTAGGATCATATCCGCAAGTTAGTGGTAAGTTAGCAAGACAAAAAGCTATTGAAGCTCGAAATCAACTCTCTGATGGTTTTGACCCGAAAGAAGCTAAAGATCAACTAAAACAAGATCAAATTAAGAAAAGTAATGGTGAATTCTCATTCCAAAAACTTGCTGAAGAATATTGTGCAAGTAAAACTTGGACAAATGATACTCGTGTTCGAAATGAAGGAGCACTAAGAAATCATGTCTATCCTCTCATGGGAAGTCTTGATTATCGGACAATTAAAAAAGTTGAATGGCTTGATTTGTTTAAGACGGTTCAGAAAAAACTGCATCCTAAAACAAAGAAGCCGATTGTTGAGATGGGGCAACGTGTTTGTGCTTTATGCCGTGATATTTATGATTTAGCTGAAGTGACAGGTCGGGTAGATCAGAATCCTGTTGCTAATATTCATAAGCATCTTGAAAAACATGTAAGTGTAAATATGCCTCATGTTTCTGAAAAAGAATTACCTGATCTTTTGGTTAAGGTCATAAATTATCCAACACGACAAACTGCAATTGGTTTACAGCTAGCATTAATGTTGGGTACTCGACCAAATGAAATTCGCCGTGCTGAATGGTCTGAATTTGATTTTGAAGAAAAATTATGGGTAATTCCTGCACATAAAATGAAGAAGCGTGTTGAACATACGATTCCACTGTCATCACAAGTTATAGAGTTGTTAACAGAGTTAAAAGCATACAGTGGTTCAAGCCCTTACTTATTTAGAGGGCGAAATTCAGGTAAAGAACCTATCTCGAATGCCACACTGGGAAATGCTTTAAAAAAAATGGGCTATAACGGTAAGCAAACACCACATGGATTTCGACATATTATGAGTACAGCATTACGTGAGCGAGGTTTTCGACGTGAGTGGGTTGAATCAGCGTTGGCGCATAAATTGGGTGGTGTTGAAGGCGTTTATAACAAAGCTTTATATCTAGAGCAACGTAGAAAGATGATGCAAATCTGGTCTGACTATTTAGATGCTTTAGCAAATGGTAAACCATTTGAGTTTGATAATTTCGATATGGATAGAATGACAGAATATTCTTGGAATGATATTGGTTTAGAAAAAAACAAATTCAATGCAAAACAACTAAGAGTTCTTCAGTCCTTTATTGAAGCTATGGCTCAAGATGATGATATGTCTGAAGAGGAGGCTGCATGATGTCTTATGTGGATTACGCAATGGCTATGGACTTAATTTCTGGAAAAACAAAGCAGCAATGTAATGCGTTTACAATCTTGCATTATATTAAAAATCAACTTTTAGACTTATTTTTTGAGACTGATGGTGAGTTTGATGCTTGTGAATGTTTAATATCGGATACAGAAGATGATTCTTCAATTATTGCTCGCCGTATATTTCCTGAACATCAGGACTATTTAAGATTAAATATTTTAGAAATGACGGATGCAAATTTATTTGAATTCATAACCAGTAACGGTCAATTAAAAGTTACATTATTTAAAAAAGCCGATATTGGCTTAGATTACATTTTATTGCCTGAAAAGTTAGAGGTTAAAAGGAACTTAATCAATTCTGAGACTAAAGAAGCTAAACAACTATTGATAGAAATTGAGCCTTTATATAGTGAAGGTGCTAATCCTATTCATTTGTCTTCTGTTATTGCACTTTTAGGCATCATACAAAACAAAGTTTTTGAATTAAAGGACGTGAAGTTCAGTCTTGATCAAATCGAAAAATTACAAAATAAGCCTATTATTGAGCAAAATCCGAAAGCTAGAGGCTCTCAGATTAAAGTTGCAGATCAAAATTGGATATGTAACTTCTCTATCGCTTTGGCAAAAGAGTTTAAAGATTCTGTGCCTGAGTTAAACAAATATGAAGTCTCCAAACTAATCATGAAAAGTCTTGCTTCTTTTGACGTAGCTCGCGAAGTAGAAACTATCGAAGGTTGGATTTCGCCATTATTTCCATTGAATCCAGTAGGTAGACCTCCAAAATTTGATAAAAAAGATTAATAAATATTCAAAAAAACTGATTGATCAAAAAATAATTAGGATCTCAGGAATTTATTTCCTGAGATTTTTGTTCTTATTTCACGTGAATCCAATAATAAACCTCATCAGCACAATGCTGTAAATGAGGTAACAATGAACATCCAACCAATTCGACTCACCAAGAAAGATACTGCTAAAGCTTTAGGTTTAAGTACTGATGGCTTGGATAAGTTAATGAAAAGAGATTCAACCTTTCCAAGAGCCTATAAGTTTGGAAGTTCAATGCAATCAAAATCTTATTTTGATTATTGCGAGATTCTGAAGTGGCATGAATCTCAAAAGTTGATGGTGTAAGTTGGAGAGATAAATGAAAGTGACAGTCCTTACTTTAAATGAGTACTTTGAAGTCTATACAGAATGTGAAATTACAGGTGAACTTACATCCAATACTTCAATTGTGTTTACGGCGGTACATCATGGTGAAAAAGTGATTCTGATTAATACGGCGTTTGAAAGTTACTTAATTCAAAGTACTAGTTAGGAAAAGTGCAGTGCAAGAAATGTATAGCATTTGGAATGCGGCGCTATTGTTAACAGCGGAATTAAATAAGCGAACTACAAAACAGTGGTGGTCTTATTTGAAACATAATCCACGAAAGTGGCAAGAACAGGACGGTTTTCTCATCAATTATCACTTGATTGATGGTGAGCTGTTCTACACAAAGGCAGGTTTAAAAGCCTTCATTAATGCTCATAAGCAGGAAACTAAAGGAGAAGTGCATGGACGCTTTAAATGAACTCGAAGTAATTTTACGTGATAACACAACTGTCACGGGTACTGATGCAATGAGGGAATTTATTAAATGTGAGGTGGCGAATGTTATCGAGCATGCCGATACAGGGGATGTCACGGTAGATCTCAGTACCCCATCAGGTATTCAAGGAGCAGCAGAATTGATTTTTTATCATATTGAAGCTGCAACGGAGGTAAAAATTGATATTGCGTTCATTGTTGATGAGATTTGTAGTCAATTAAAGAGACGCAAATAACAAAACGGTGATGCAGTAAAAAAAGGAGATGCTGAAACATCTCCTTTTCCACATTTACACAATCGGCAAAACTGAGCAAGTAACCAACGAACTAGTGTTCATTGTAGCAGTTATTGCTATTCACAGCAGTTAGACAAGATATGGAAATTACACAATATTTAAGCCCACGCGAGTACCGTGAGACTGATAAAGCTACAGCGGAGTTAAATAGCTTCATGCTTGAACTATTTAAGGATGAAAAAAAGCTAGTTATCTTTGATAAGGATATTTTGCTCAGTGAGTACGATGACAGTGTACCAAAATGGTCAAAGACGAAGCGAACCAAAAAGTCAAAGGTAATCGAATCAACAGCGGTCACAATGGAAACGCCCATAGCGGAAGTTCATGCATTGTTAGACTCATTACAGGAGCGCCTAGCTGACAACATAAAAGATGCTGAACTTTACTATCCTATCAATGTTGAACTGTTTTCATCAGTGCGAAAGATTAAAGCTGTGATTGATTGGCTAGACTTGAGGTTTACGGTAGACCCGACTATGTGCAAGTTCTACAAAGAACCTAATGCACGTAGCCGCATTAAAGAGTTAATCACAAAGCGTACAGGTATACGTCACTACATTGCACATAAGGACAACCACATCACCCAGCATGATGCATCATTCACAATTCGACTGCATGACATTCGGAATAAAAGCGATCTAAAGAAAATTACTGATTTACTGGTCGAAGAGTACGGTGCAAAATGTGAAACAATGACTATTGATGCGATCGAATTATCTCTTGATTTTTACGGAGGTGATGGTTCGGCTATAGTCATCAAGTTGCACAAAGCCATGCAGTACCCAGTAGACGCTAGGTTATTACGAACCTATAAAACAAAATGGACACGGCGAGATATACCGACCGCCCCACATGCGCTTTATGAGCTTGTAGAAAATGGCTACAACATCGGCATGGGCGATCATCGGAGTGATGTATTCTGCGTGAGAGCATACTTCAAACGAACCGACAAGGGCGGTCAATCTTTATCGAAAGACCAGCACAGAGCGCGAATTGAAGTAACGCTGACAAAGTTAGCTTTTACGGATGATACCATTGACCTTCACATAAGCAACTTGCGCAAAATCATTACTTGCGGATTCAAGAAAATGCAATTCACTAAATTGAGCAAACGAGCAACGCTCACCGAAAAAGACCAGTATTACACCCAAGTGAAACCATTCGGAAAAGAGCAAGAGGACAAGCTGAGTATCAGCAGACATAAGCGAAATTTACCCGATGCGATCGAGAGCTACGCGTGGCTGAATGAAGCGAAACGAAACGCCGTGAAAGACCTTGCGAGAAAGTTTTAATTCGCAAATTTCGGGGTGTTTTTTTAAAGATCAATTTTACTCTAAGTCATATTTTGTATGACTTAGAGAGATTTTTGGAGCACAAGTTGGCCTAATAACAGTAATAACATATATATCTATTAATATACTGAGTAATGATTATTAACGAGAGGATGAGCGATAGCGAATCTGAACGAAAAAGAATAATCAGACCAACAAACAAACCGCCCATGGCTCAAATTGCCTACGCTACCGCTCCACCAATTTTCGCCCATGCTCACCCACAATCAAGATCACACAGCACCTTTCGATTTTGCACTGCTACAGCTATGCAAAACTTCAATCATGCCAGTGATTAAATGGAGTGATGTCCTAGAAAATAAGCGAAATGCGGTATGCCTACCATTCATCAATCGGCAATTTTTTTGAAAAGTTCTTATATTTCATTTAAGTGAAAACTTAATATTTACTTCTACCTAACTTAACCTAATTTTGGCATTAACTACACTTACTTATAATTATCTGCCGTAGAATGCACTCATTGGTACTGTAAGCTCGATTTTGGTTTTAGCTAGCCGATTCATCATTAATAAATTTTGATGCAAACTTTACATAATAAAGCGCATCTGAGAGACCTAAATTAAAGTTTTAGTTTTGTGATTTTTTTGCCTAATATAGCGGGTAAATATCGGGGTAATTTGGACTTTGAAATGTCATCTTTTTTTGACCTAATAAACACATATAGAACAACAGCGAAAACGGAACGCGAAAAAGGTACTTATTTTGAGTTGCTTTGCATTAAGTATTTTAGTAATGAACCGTTCTATGCGGATTTGTTTACTGAAGTTCAAACCTATACCGAGTGGGCTAAAGTGCAAGGCTTGTCGGGTAAGGATACAGGGATAGACCTTGTAGCGACTACCAAAGACGGCGAATTCCAAGCCATTCAATGCAAACTATACGATGCAGACCGTAAGGTCACTAAAGCTGAAATTGATAGTTTCCTGTCAGCGGCATCAAAAACTTACTTTAAGCGCCGTATCATCGTCAGCACTACACACGACTGGTCGGACAATGCACTGGCAACGCTTGAAAACCAAGACCCGCCCGTTACTAAGATTGACCTTGATACTTTAGAACAAAGTGCAATCGATTGGTCACTGTTCGCGGAAAAGAAAGAAGTTGTATTCAAGCCGAAAAAAGAGCTTCGTGACCATCAAAAAGCAGCACTTGTTAATGTGAAAGCAGGCTTGTACGACCAGAAGCTTGAGCGTGGTAAGCTCATCATGGCATGTGGTACAGGTAAAACCTTTACGAGCCTTAAAATCGCTGAAGAATGTGCGGGCAAAGGCAAGCGTGTATTGTTTCTTGTGCCTAGCTTGTCCTTATTGTCGCAAACATTGACTGAATGGACGCAAGAGTCTAAAACGCCGTTGCATAGCTATGCGGTATGTTCAGACACAGAAGTCGGTAAGAAGAAAAATGCGACAGCGATTGATGCAGTTACGACACTTCAACACGAATTGCAGTATCCTGCGACAACTAACGCTCAAAAGTTAGCGGACAATGTTGAAAAGCACCACGACGATGATCACATGACGGTCGTATTCTCGACTTATCATTCTATTCAGACGGTCAGTGATGCTCAGAATGACCATCAAATGCACGAGTTTGATCTCATCATCTGTGACGAAGCCCACCGTACAACGGGTTCAACGCATGACACCGAAGATGATTCAAACTTCGTCAAGATTCATGATGCTGGCTTTATTCTCGGGAAAAAGCGCCTTTACATGACGGCTACTCCGCGTATTTTCTCGGATGATGTGAAGAACAATGCGACTGATTACACATTGTATTCGATGGACAATGAAAAGCTATTCGGTGAAACGCTCTATACGATCAACTTCTCGGAAGCGGTAAAGCGTGGCTTATTGGTCGATTACAAAGTCATCGTATTGACGGTTGATTCAGATACAATCATCAAAAAGATTGGTAATACCATCACCGAGAACAGTGAAATTGTCGTCGATGATGCCGCACGTATTGTCGGATGTTGGAAGGCTTTATCGAAGCAAGGCATTCATGCTGACGTTGAAGAAGACACGAATCCGATGCAACGTGCGCTCGCATTCTGTCAGGTGATTGATCAAACCGAGAAAGCACGTAAGCATCAGGTGAGTTCTACCCGTATTGCAGATATTTTCCATAAAGTTGTTGAAGCCTATCAAAAAGCTGAAGACAAAGAAGGCAATGAAATCTCTCACCGTCTTGTCTGCGAAGCACAGCACGTCGACGGTGGTATGGGTGCAGACCTGAAGGAACAAAAGTTAAATTGGTTAAAAGCAACGCCTGAACCACAATACGATGAGGATGGCAAAGAGCGTCCGATTTGCCGTGTTTTGAGTAACGTGCGCTGTTTGTCTGAAGGTGTGGATGTTCCTGCACTGGATGCGGTGCTATTTCTGACACCGCGTAATTCACAAGTCGATGTGGTGCAGTCGGTTGGTCGGGTCATGCGCCTAGCACCAAACAAAACGCGCGGTTATGTCATTTTGCCTGTCGTGATTCCACCGAATGTGGACGCGAACAAAGCCCTTGATGACAACCAAACCTATAAAGTGGTGTGGCAAGTGCTGAATGCATTACGTTCACATGATGACCGCTTTGATGCCATGATTAACAAGATGGACTTAACGGGCATTGATCGCTCTAAAATGGAAGTCATTGCCATTACGGATAAGGTAGCAGCCAAAGCGAAAAAGAAAGGTGCAGGCAAAGGCGGCACAACCATTGGTACACCAACCAAGAAGAAAAAAGATGAAGCTGAAGACATCCAACAGTCCTTCAGTTTTGAATCAGGTGAGATTGAGCGCGCCATCGTTGCTAAAGTGGTTCAGAAGGTCGGTAATCGCCACCATTGGGAAGATTGGGCGAATGACATTGCCAAGATTGCACAAACCCATATCAAGCTGATCACGGACATTCTAGCGCGTCCTGAATGCGACAAAGAACGCGCCGTATTTGAAGAGTTTGCACATGAGATTCGTGACGATTTGAACAATGCAGTATCGGATGCTGAGATCATCGAAATGTTGGCACAGCATTTGATTACCAAGCCTGTTTTTGATGCCTTATTTGACGAGTATAGCTTTGCAGCGCATAACCCAATGGCTGTTGCTATGCAGAAGGTTTTAGATGTCTTAGATCAGCATCAGCTTGATAGTGAAACGGAAGCACTACAACGCTTCTACGACAGCGTAAAACTACGAGCACAAGGCATTGATAGTGCGGAAGGTAAACAGAAGATCATTGTTGAGTTATACGACAAGTTCTTCCGTAATGCTTTCCCTCGGATGACCGAGCGCCTAGGGATTGTTTATACGCCTGTCGAAGTCGTGGATTTCATTATTCACAGCGTCAACGATGTACTTCAGCAAGAGTTTGGCAAAAGCTTTGCTGATGAAGGTGTGCATGTTCTAGACCCATTCACAGGTACGGGGACATTTATTTCTCGATTACTACAAAGTGGCTTAATTCCACCGAAGAAGCTGACCTATAAATACAAGAATGAAATCCATGCCAATGAGCTAGTCTTGCTCGCTTACTACATTGCGGCAATTAATATCGAAGCTGTGTACCATAGTGAGATTATTGACGAGTACACACCGTTTGAAGGTATTTGTTTGACTGATACTTTCCAAATGTATGAGAAGGAAGATTTGGTCGATGAAGTGCTTGTGGACAACAGTGCACGCCGTAAACGTCAGAAAGCGTTAGATATCCGAGTGATTATTGGCAACCCACCATATTCGATTGGACAGAAAAAAGAAAATGATAATAACGACAATCTAACGTACCCATGTTTGGATGCACGTATTCGAGAAACTTATGCATTACATTCTAAAGCGACTCTTTCGAAAGGTCTCTATGATAGTTATATACGTGCAATACGTTGGGCATCTGACCGCATTGGAAATTGCGGAGTAATTGGATTTGTTACAGGAGCGGGATGGATTGCAACAAAGACATTTGATGGTCTACGTAAGTGCCTAGCAGATGAGTTCTCTAATATTTATGTATTTCATTTAAGAGGAAATCAACTTACAAGCGGTGAAACTTCTCGTAGAGAAGGTGGGAAAATTTTTGGTAGTGGTAGTCGTGCACCTATTGCTATATCGATATTAGTTAAAAATCCAAAAGGTGAAAAAGGTCAAATCTATTTTCATGACATAGGCGATTATTTAAGCCGTGAAGAAAAGTTAAGTAAAATTTCAGAATATTCGAGTATTAAAGGTATTCCTGAATGGCATAAGATAGCACCTGATGAGCATGGTGATTGGATTAACCAACGAGACAATACCTTTAATAAATTTATTGTTATGGGGGAAAAGAAAGGTACAGAAAGTAAACTATTTGGGAATTTTTCACTTGGTATAGTGACGAATCGTGACGCTTGGGCTTACAACGCTAGTAAAACACAAGTAACTAGTAATATGACCAATCTGATCAATTTTTATAACTGTGAATTAGAGCGTTTCAATAAAGCACATGCTAAGTTGGACACCAAAATGCGTCTTGAAAAGATGAGTGATTTCATTGATACAGATTCGCAAAAAATTAGTTGGACTCATAATATTAAACAAGACTTCGCTAAAAATAATTTGCATGCCTTTGAAATAGAATCATTAACACCGAGCTTGTATAGACCCTTCACCAAACAATGGTTGTATTACAATCGAAAATTTAATGAGCGTGTGTATCAAATGCCACGTATTTTCCCGAATACAAAGACAGAAAATATGGTGATTTGTGTTGCTGGGGCGGGTGCTAAAAATAGTTTTTCCTGTTTATTAGCAAATACATTACCTAACTTAGGAATGGTTGATATTGGCGTTACGCAATGTTTCCCTCTTTATTTATATGACGAGGTAATAAAGCAAAAAAATGTAGGTTTAGGTGATTTATTTGATCAATCACTTGATTTAACCGTGATTGAAGCCAAATACGAGCGTAAAGATGGTATCAGCGACGAAGGCTTGCAACACTTCCAAGTAGCGTATCCTAGCGAGCAAATCAGTAAAGAAGACATTTTCTATTATATCTACGGTTTACTACATAGTGATGACTACCGTAAGCGTTATTTAGATAATCTCGCAAAAGAGTTGCCACGCATTCCATGTGTGAAGAAAGCCGAAGACTTTTGGGCATTCTCGAAGGCAGGACGTGACCTTGCACACTGGCATTTGAACTACGAAACCATTGAGCCATACAACGCAACATTGGACACAGGTAGCACGCCGTATAGCCAACTAACCGCTGAAGACTTCTACGTGGAAAAAATGAAGTTTGCCAAGAAAGGCGAGAAAGGTACGGTCATTTATAACAAGCGCATCACGATCAAGGACATCCCTTTAGAGGCTTATGATTACGTGGTGAATGGTAAGCCTGCACTAGAGTGGGTTATGGAGCGTCAGGGCGTTTCTACACACAAAGACAGCGGTATCGTGAACGATGCAAACGATTGGGCAATTGAGACCATGAATAACCCAACGTACCCGCTTGAGTTGTTCTTACGTGTGATTACGGTAAGCCTTGAAACAATGAAGATTGTGAAGGCATTGCCGAAGCTGGATATTTAATTTTTATATGGCAGATACTAATCTGCCATTTTTTCATTTTTTGAGGGTATTTAATTAATGGATGTTTCTCCAATCAATCAAAACATTGACACTTTATTTTCAAATACGCAGTACAACATTGATTTTTATCAAAGAGATTATAAATGGAGTGCTGAGCCAGTAAATAGACTACTGGATGATGTATTTTATAAATTTAACGAAGTTTATTCGGCTAATTCAGATTTACCACCAGAACCCAAGGTGATTGATACTAAATATCCTTGGTATTACCTCAATACTTATGTGACCAACACCATTGATGGTGAAGTGTATGTTGTAGATGGTCAGCAACGTCTTACAACCATTACTTTAATTATTATTAATATGTACCGTAGATTGGTAGATAACAAAAGTAAATTAAGCAAATGGGTTGATGCAAAGATTTGTGGACAGGTTGGTTTTGAAAATACCTTTTGGATGAACCATAAGGGGCATTTAAAGACTCTAGATGCGCTTTACTCAGGTGATCCAGATACAGCACCAACAGGCTCAGGTCTTACCGCACTCAATATGGTAAAAAACTACAAAGTTATATCTGAATGGTTTAATACATATATTGGTGATAATCACCATAAATTGGAAACTTTTGTATTTTATTTTTTAAGACGATTAGTGCTAATCAATCTTTCAGTGGAGCAGACAGATGTTCCTATGGTTTTTGAGGTTATTAACGATAGGGGCGTAAAACTTAAGCCTTATGAGATTCTTAAGGGAAAATTATTAGGACAGATTGATAAATTACTCTTAGAAAGTAAAAATTATAATGAGCTGTGGGAAACTAGCCTCAAAAAAATTAACAAATTTAGCGAGGATGAGGCGGATAGATTCTTTAGATTTTATTTAAAATCTAAATTTGCTGATACGAGAGCCGAGGGGCAAAAGTTTGATGGTGACTACCATAGAATCATTTTCTCATCGAGCTTTCAAAGTAAATTGTGCTTAGACCACAATCCCAAGGGTGTTGTTGATTTCTTAGATGCAGACTTTACTTACTACTCTAAAGTTTATGCCAATCTTTTAGGTAAATTATCAAATGATTCAAATTCTTATTTTACTTTCAACTCTTTGAATGATTTAGATGGCAGTCTATTGTTAGGATTGTCAGTTTGTAGCATTGATGATCCGAAAGAAGATGAGAAATTAGACAGTATAGCTAAAGAAATAGATCGTTTCTTTGCTCTATTACAACTTCAGAATTGCTATGAAAGTAATGCTTTTCAAGAGTCTCTTTACCGCATTTCAAATGAAATACGTGAGCAGGATTTGTCTATCATACGTTCTGTATTTGATAATGAACTCAAGTCTCAAATAGAGAAAAAGAAACAGGTTCAACCTGAGAATTCTTTTGACTATTCGTTGTTTAAAAATACTGGTGATAATTTAAATGCCAGATTCAAGAGATATTTTTTTGCTAGGGTTGAAGGCTTTTTAGCGAAGAATCTGAATGTAGAAATGAGACATTCCTATCAACCTTTAGTTTCAAATACAGGTTCTGTTAATGGGTTCCATATAGAACATATACTTTCAAGGAACGAAGAAAGCCTAGCACTATTTGATAACCAAGATGACTTATTCGTGAATGAGCGAAATCGTTTAGGTGGTATCTTGTTGTTAAAAGGTAAGGACAACATTTCAAGCAATAATGAAACCTATGGCGAGAAGTTAAAAACTTATTCAGGTACGCTTTTATGGAATGAAACTTTAAGAGAAGATTTTTATAAATCAAATTTAGACTTTAAAGCGTTTAGAGAAAAATTCGATCTTAATGAGTTGGAACATATTAATGTATTTGACCGTGATGCTTTGGAAAGTAGGCAGAAAATTTTATTTAAAATAGCTACACATATTTGGTCTTAAGTTGACTGATTTTAATAGGTTTTAATGTTGGAATGGCTATGAATATTCCTGAATGGCTTGAGGTGAGCAAGCAACGAGCAGTTGAAAATGGCTATGAGCCTTTTGAAGATACTGAGGCATACGGTGGAGAAGTCTTTGTTAAAGATGATCGTAAATGGATTCACTCATTAGGTCGCTTGAAGCATAAATTAGGTGTAGTGACCGATGATGAATTAGAGGCATTAGGGTATTCGGTAACTGATTACAACCATTTTAACTCGGATGAAAAGGAGTTCTCATGGAATATTGTAATGAAGACGGTAAATGCTGAACTGATAGAAATTTTTGGCGATTGTGCTCCTGATGCGAATGGAGCTATTTATCTTGGAGATGGAATTTATATGGACGAGGAGGGGAATACATTTGGGGACTGGAATCGTTAGATTCTCGAATTGTTGCTCAATAGCTTCCATAAGATTACATAACCTAGACGAGTTCAATTTCAATTGTTAGAATTGAACTCGATAAATAGGCTTTTAAGTTACTGATATATTAAGTAATTGGTATCTTGTATGGTGTTATGTATGGTTGATTTTTAAATTTTTATAAAAATCATATAAATCAATGCATTAATCTTTTAGTTTAGTAGACGCCACCCACCAAAATTCTTTCCGAAGTAATCCATCGGAATCTAAAAAAGCCTTTAAAATCAATGTTTAGAGGCTTTTTTATTGGCTGTGTTGTCCGATGCTGTCCTAAGCGATTTGACCCTATTTTTGCTTTGTGTGGGTAAAAATTGGCAAAATTTACCCAGAAATTAACACAACAAATTCTGGTTAAAGATATGTCACTCACAGATGCAGAATGTAGAAAAGCTCAACCGAAAGATAAGCAATATCGTCTATCAGATTCACATGGTTTATCGCTGATTATTACGACTAAGGGTCAGAAGTATTGGAATGTCCGCTATACCGTTCATGGGCAGCGTCAATCTGAGTCACTAGGACCATACCCAGAACTTAGTTTGAAAAAAGCTAGAGAAATGGCTTATGAACTTAAGTATAAACATTCAAAATCAGTACTTCATGAGGACATAAAGCCTTTCTTTAAAGAAGTAGCTGAAGATTGGTTTGAGAATCAGAAAGAAGCGTGGTCCCCGAAGCATATTAGCAATGTCAGAGTATCTCTAGATGAATTGTATCTTTCATTAGAAAATCAGCGTATTAATCAGATTTAAGCACCTGAAATTTTACAGGTCATTAAAAAAATTGAGGCAAGAGGTTCGCTTGAAATTGCAAAACGTATCTAATTTAATGGATGTACGAAAAAATCTCTATAAACTCGAACCAGGATATGAAGCAAGAGCTAGAAGAATAGCATCGGTCTATGCCAAAATTTACCTTGAACAGGAAAATCATGGAGATAAACAACTTATAGGTCGTTATTATTGGATGGGTCTAGGCGCATTTGCCTCAAAAACAGTTGCAGCAGTGTTCAAACATGGACTCACCGCATGGGGATATAAGTGGATGCCACTCAGTGTGATTCGAGACCCTGTACATTCTTTTGCAAAAGGAAATTTATAGTTATTCATGGATATTGCTCCATGGCACTACGCTTGGAGTATGTCATCTGCATCTTTTAACCAGTGTAGAACTCAACGTGATGTCTCAAAATTCACCCATATAAAAGAAGAAGTAAGAAATATTCCTTGGTCAAGTTGCTTACCGATAATTAAGCACTTACAAAGTACCCCTGAAATTACACAGGCTTTTGAGTATCTTCCAAAAATTGAAAATGTATTTAAAAGAAAGAATGAATCAAGACAAGTTAGATTTAAGTTGTCTAGTAAAAATCTTTTAAAACATTTGATGGCGATTGCAGTACAAGAGCAAAGAAATATTTTACAGGAATTGGTATGGAAAGATTGGAAAGTACAAGCACAGGCAACGTTACAAAGCTATACCAAGCTCTCTGATAGTACCTTAGTCTTATCTAGTGATTATGGCGTTGATACGGTCAAACCTGATAAAAATGGAAACTATAAAGGTCGTCATGCAGGAGTTATTAATCAACTCCCTGAATCTGTCTATATTGAGCCTTTGCCACATACTAGAGTTCAAAACTATGATAGCCGTATGGAATGGATTAAAAAAGCAGCAGAAAAATATCATCTTTTAATGTTGAGTAACAAAGAACGTCCATTTTTAGAAAAGGAACTCGCAATTATTGCAGGATGGGGTAACAGTAAAGCTGATTTTAATGTTGGTAAGGACAGTAATGATGGAAAAATTTAAGATCTATTTTAACTTGATCTTTGTCTTTATATTCGGACTCTTCCTTTTAAGCTGTCAACCTCATCCAAAAAATACAGAGAACAATACAATGAATCAGCCACCTTATTCACTACATTTTGGTCCACAAGGTTTTAAAGATTTTGCTCACTACAATCAAGGGAAGGTAGATAATCACCCAGTAGCGAGTTTTCGAGAATTAGATTTTTCACTACCGAACTTAGGCCAAATTAAAATCGAGAATAGTACAAGTAGCTTGACCATTAATCATGTTTTTTCAGTACTTGGAGCATCTTTTCATGGGGAAGAAGGTATTGAGGTGATGACTATCAATGCAGGTTTAAACAAAGAAGAGTTTGTACGTCCTGAACAAGCCTATCAAGCTTATGTTGATTTAATGAAAAAAATTAATCAGGCCGAGTGGAAAAATTATTTCTATCGTTTTTCTGCACGAATAGCAAAAGAAGATAATATTCGATATCTAATGGAATCAGGTGATGTCATTGATCCGACTTATATCTTTAATTATGAAGAATGGAAAAAAATAATAAATACAGTTGGAGGAAACTCGATCGGCTACCGCTTATATGGCAATGGTATCCTTTTGGATCTGAGTATAAAACAAACTAAAAAAACTGAAGATGGTAAAGAACAATATATGGTTCATTATACTTTCAATACAATTCGCTATGATGAAAGAAATTCAATGGATGATTCAGAGAATAATATTGATACTTATAAAATGACATCAAAAGAGTTAGAACAAGCATTTACAAATGAGTTGAGAAGAAATAAAAAATCAAGGGAAATTGATGAAAAAGAAGTTATGGCACAGGGCTACCATATTGATGAAGATTATGTTGATCCTGTCGTTTGGCCGTATGTTAAATAGATCAGTTATGGTTATTTGATTTTAAGAAATTCTAAAATTAACATGATGGGTGTTATATGAATAAGCCCATAACCTGATCACATAAACATACTATCTGGATTATAGTTTTTCTTTCTTAAAATATAATTAAAAGAGTTATAAGGATACAATATGTTTATATGATTTATTACCTAAACAGCTGTGACATTAAATAATGAACCCACCCATGCGCTAAACAGCATCGCAATAATTCCCCATATCATAATACGTATGGCACCTTTCCAGATAGAATTGCCACCGGTATAGCTTGCCAGCGCACCCAGAACTCCCAGACTTAATATACCAATTATAATAATGCCTGATTGGAGTATAGATTCAGGAAGAAAAATAATTGCAGCAACAGGAAACAAAGACCCCACTGAAAAAGCCAGAGCTGATGCGACTGCTGCAAGAACAGGATTTGCTGAAGTCTGTTCTGAAATACCAATTTCATCTCTTGCATGGGCGTCCAGAGCATTATGTGCAGTCAGCTGTTGAGCAACCTGACGGGCAAGGTCAGAGTCTAAACCGCGACGTATATAGATATCTTGGAGCTCCTTTAATTCATGGGCCGGATGAAGATCTAATTCTCGTGCTTCCATATTCAAATCACTCTGCTCGATATCCTGCTGGGACTTAACTGATATATATTCGCCGGCTGCCATTGAGGCAGCGCCAGAAATCAGGCCGGCTATACAGGTAATTAACAGGGTATGAGTGGAGGCCCCACTTGCCGCTACGCCAATGATAAGGCTGGTAACAGAGATAATCCCATCGTTTGCACCCAGTACAGCAGCACGTAACCATCCCGCACGCTCCATATAGTGCTGTTCAGCATGATAAGAATGACGCATAGAACACTCTTTTATTGTTAAGGTTGTTAAAATAGAGGGAATTTATTTTAGCTATATATTAGGGCTTATAACTTCTAAATTGAATATATTTTTAACTTATTGATTTTAATAAAAACTAAAATAACAAGACAATTTCTATTATAGTCAGCCTTAAAAATCTTATTTTATAGAAATATTTTTTAAATATTGAGAATTTTAACATCTAAATAATATGGTATCAGAGAAGGTTAAATATTAAAAAATAGAAGATCGATACTTAAGATGCTATCTATTCTCATGATCAGGCTAGAGCAAGTTTTTTAGTGACCAGTTTAAGGGAGTTATCCCTGAAGAAGTAGTGCTAAATTATAAATCAAGTGATAAATGGAGTAATAAGCACATCCGTCTTATAAGGAAAAACCGTGTTGATGCCGATCTGTAGAGATCTGAACAGGCAGTTGCTGTAGGTTATCAGCGGATTGTTGATAACAATAATAGCCTGAGCATAAGTGGGGCATTTACTCGAAAAGAAAGTTCTGCTGGTATAGGGGGAGATTTTAGCTGGTAAATTTATATAAAGTGTTTAGTTTTGATATATTATTTAAGTGAATAAAATAATAAGTAAAAAAGTACCTATATAATAAATATATTCATTAAAAATAACTGGTTAATTAAAATTAATATTTGGGGTAGGTGTGATCTGCTATAGATTTGAGGTTTCTATTTTAAAAAAATGCTGCTTGAGATAGCCATTTCACTTTAAGGTGATAAAGAAATTCAGTTAAGCAAACAAAATAATCATAAAGTTGCATTTCTCATAAAGGACATCAACATTGGTATAAGCTAGAAGTATTAAGCTAATTCCTGAAATGAGATTTTCGGAGTTATCAAAATGATTTATGACGTTGCAATTATTGGCGGAAGTTATGCCGGCTTATCTGCGGCAGTACCTTTGGCAAGAGCACGTCGAAATATTATAGTAATTGATGCAGGGCAGAGACGAAATCGATTCGCCGAAAATTCTCATGGTTTTCTTGCACAAGATGGAATTCAGGCGCTGGAAATTATAAAAAAGGCACGGGAACAATTACAGCGCTATAAGACAGTCAACTGGCAACAGGGCACGGTCCAGCGGGTAGAAAAAAATAATCAGGATTTTTATTTGTATTTGGATACTCAACAGCCAATTTATGCCAAAAAAATAATCATAGCCTCGGGGGTCACTGACCGCTTACCGGATATTTCAGGTCTAAACGAACGCTGGGGGAAATCTGTATTTCATTGCCCGTATTGCCATGGCTATGAACTCAATCAGGGAAATATTGCACTTTTAGCCAGTTCTGCCCATGTTACCCATCTGGCCATGATGCTTCCAGACTGGGGTAAGACTACACTCTTATTAAATGGTCAGCCAGACCTGTTGAATCTGAAAGCCAAACAGCAATTACAAGAAAGAGGCGTGACTATAGATGACCGTTCAATTAAGCAGATGGATTCTCATGCTGATGTGATATTTACAGATCAGAGCATCACACACTTTGATGGATTGTTTATACAAACTAAAACCTTTTTAGAGCAAGGTTGGATCAAGGATTTGGGTTGTAAAATTGAAGAAGATGAAACAGGGGAATTCATTTATACAAATGACCTAAAAGCAACCTCAGTTGATGGGGTGTTTGCCTGTGGAGACGCAGCTCGGCCCGGCGGTTCAGTGTCTTTAGCCGTAGGTGATGGGGCACTGGCAGGAGTAAGCGCACATAATGCTTTAATTTTTGATTAAATTAAAAATATAAAATAGAGAAAGTTATCAGTCAAAACCTAATCTGCTACGACTATAGTCAGAAATGAAAGAAAGGGAAAATAATAAATGCCTGAAAATACTATAATTCCAGTTCTTTATTTAATGTGTGGATTACCAGGCTCAGGAAAGACTACATTGGCTAGAATTCTAGAAAAAGAATATGGGGCTATTCGCTTTTCACCAGATGAGTGGTTGTATGATCTCGGTTTAAGTTTTTACGATGATCAGGCAAGGATTAAGGTAGAGCAGCTCCAGTGGCAGCTCGCCCTGCAGTTACTTAAACAGGGCCACAGTGTCATTCTTGAATATGGATTCTGGTTAAGGACGGAGCGTGATCATTATCGCGCTGTAGCCAAGGAGCTTGGTGTTATAGCCAAAGTCTACTATTTGAAGGCGTCTATAGATGAGCTGAAGTCACGACTGAAAAAACGTAACCAGCTGGGCATCGATAGTATACCTGTGGTTAACTTGGCAAACCTGGATCAATGGATAAACCGCTTCGAAGAGCCTGCTCAAGAAGAGCTGAGTTGATTCTGGTTGGATCATTTATTTTTTGTAAGAATATAAAAGATGGCTAGTGAGCAGTTCTCTCTATGCTTTAAAAAGATCTTAAATATTTAGACTGCTGAATATTATTGCTTGGGTATTGGGTCAGCAGTTTTTAGTTAAGTAAAAAATCAGCTTTACTCAGGATTTTTATCTCAGGCATTGTTTTTCTGACTATAATAAATAGCCTCTAAAAATGAAATATAGAAAGCTAAATGAATAATAATTATTTATATGTACAAGGCCGTACTCATGCTATTTAAATCGCTCCTTATTCGTATAACCTGTTGAGTGATGATCCTGAATTATTTTAGATAAAATAACAGCAGAAGGTTTGATTTGAGCTACAGCTTTTTCTGAATCATGAAGAAGGTGAGCAAAGGCATATTGAACAATCAGTATGCCGGGACTCGGCAGTTTTTACCTAAAGAGAAAGAAATGTTATCTAAGTGACCTACAGCAATAGTTGGGAGTAGTGCAATCGATTGAAGATGGATCGGGATCTAAGTTATTCATCAGAACCGATATCTTAGAAAGTCATGTGAGGAAAATGAGCTGAATAGTCTTTAAAACTGTCTAGGCTTATTTTCCTCTCCTGACCTGAGATTCAAATGCAATTAACAGATTAAATAATTATTATTTGATAATCATGACTGGTAAATGCGTTGCTGCCAATACACTCTGGGCTACACTTCCGAGAAAGATTTTCTTGATCCCTTTACGGCCATGTGAACCCATAATAATCAGGTCGGCATTTATCTCTTCTGCGGTATTAATAATTTCTTTATAAATTTCCTGTCCTTCAGTCAGACGGGTTTCTATTTCTACTCCTTCTGCGGCAAAAAGGGCTTTGGCCTGATCCAGAGTTTTCTGTATTTCCTGTTTAGCTTTATTACGATAGTCTTCTACCAGCGTCTGGGTATCGACAAATTCAACAGCAATAAAAGGTTCAACTGAAAGTACACAAACTGCTGTAACCTTACTGCCAAAAGCCTTGGCAATATCAGCTGCCTGTTTGACTGCAGTGAGAGAAGTTGGTGAACCATCTACGGGAACTAAAATATGTTGATAAGTCATGGTGCTGACTCCTTGGGGAATAGTTCTTAAAAGGATACTTATTATTAGATGTCTTAATATTATACGCTGTCCAGCAGTTAAATATATGAGGAAAACTTAATTTATATAACTGATGTCCATTAATTTCAAAGCTAAGCCATCAACTTAAGGCTAACACACTTCCAGCAAACAAAATGCTTTTCTAGCACTAAAGTTTAAATAATAACCATAAAATATTTATATTAATAAAAATAAAAAATGCAGGTTAAAGGCCTGCACTTTATAAAATTTTACGAATTATGGTAGTCATTAATCACTTCAAGCGCAGCCCGGAAAGCTTCTTGGGCTGCTGGTGCTCCACAATAAGGTAGGCTGTGCAATAAAACTTCCTGAATCTCTTCAACTGTGGCACCGTTATTGAGTGCACCACGAACATGTCCCTTTAGTTCGGTAGGGCTCTTCTGGGCAACCAGAAATGCAAGCGTAATCAGATAACGGTATTTGCGTGGCAGTATACCTTCACGTTGCCAGGTTGACCCCCATGCATGTTCATTAATCCAGTCTTGCAGCGGCTGGGTAAATGGAACGGTGTTGTTTTGGGCACGCTGTACAAATGCCTCACCCATAACTTCAGTGCGGACTTTCAGGCCATTTTCGTAATCTTGCTGAGACATGATTGTTTCCAGAGTCAGAATATGAAAAAGGATATACCACGCTCGATGGTATATCCTGCAGAAAATTGACAATACTCAGATCAGGCCATGATTTCAATCGCTATTGCAGTGGCTTCTCCACCACCGATACAAAGTGCTGCAATACCTTTACGCTTGCCAGTGCGTTTAAGTGCATAGATCAGTGACAAAATAATACGTGAACCTGATGAACCCAATGGATGACCTAGGGCGCAGGCACCTCCATGTATATTAACTTTTTCAACATCCAGCTCAAAGGCATCAATCGCGGCCATCGTTACCATGGCAAAGGCTTCGTTAATTTCCCATAAATCAACTTCTGCTGCATTCCAGCCGGCTTTCTTCAGAACTTTTTCAATTGCACCCACTGGAGCAATTGTGAATTCAGAGGGATGTTGTGAATGTGAAGCATACGCTACAATTTTTGCTAGTGGTGTCAGACCACGCTGCTGTGCATTTTCTTCAGTCATGACCAGCATGGCTGAAGCGCCGTCACTAATTGAGCTGGCATTAGCTGCCGTAATTGTTCCATCCTTGGCAAAAGCCGGACGCAAGGTGACAATCTTATCAATTTTAGCATTAAACGGATTCTCATCCTGAGCCACAATGACCTCACCTTTACGACTGCTGACAGTTACTGGCACAATTTCATCTTTTAAATAACCTTCGCTAATAGCCTTTTGCGCACGAGTTAAAGAACGGATCGCAAACTCATCCATCTGTTCGCGGGTATAACCCTTCTGGTTAGCCATGTCCTGTGCCAGTGAACCCATCGAACGGCCGGTTTCTGCGTCTTCAAGACCTTCTAAAAACATGTGGTCCTTGACCTCACCATGACCCATGCGAAATCCTGCACGTGCTTTAGGCATCAGATATGGAGCATTACTCATTGATTCCATCCCGCCTGCCACTACAATATCAGCACTACCTGCCTTAATTGCATCTGCTGCCTGCATGACAGCTTTCATGCCTGAACCACAGATTTTATTGATAGTGGTGGCGCCAACATGGTCAGGCAAGCCCGCCAAACGCATTGCCTGACGGGCCGGACCCTGTTTTAACCCGGCAGGGAGTACACAGCCCATAATCACTTCATCAACCTGATCGGCTTGAACACCAGCGCGTTGTAGAGATTCCCTGATGACGGCTGCTCCCAGCTCAGGTGCAGTTAAACTGGATAAACTACCCTGAAAACTTCCCATAGCAGTACGGCTACCAGAAACAATAACAATCGGTTGCATATTTGAATTCCTATTCAGACCATAACGAAAAAACGCAGTACAGTGTTGGTAAAAATGAAAGGCTCTTTTGTTCTTGAAAAAGCCAGTACTATTAAAATACAGGTGGGGTATAAGCCAGAGTACGCCCCAGTATCCACAATAAAAAAAGAACCAGCGGAAAATGCACGACCAGCTGGGTTACGGTAAAACCAATCACATCTTTAGGTTTAAGTTTCAAAATACCCAGCATCGGCAACATGAAAAATGGATTGATCAGGTTCGGTAAAGCCTCAGCAGCATTATAAATCTGCACTGACCAGCCCAAATGTACTTTCAGGTCATTGGCAGCTTGCATAACATATGGGGCCTCTATGATCCATTTTCCACCACCTGAGGGTACAAAAAAGCCAAGAATAGCTGAATAAATTCCCATCACTACAGCAAAACTTTCCTTGGAAGCAATAGAAACAAAAAACTCGGCAATATAGTGAGATAAAGAAAGATCATTGCTGTTCATGGCATGAGTCATGATAAAAGCAATACTGCCGTATAAAGGAAACTGGATTAATACGCCAGAGACCGCAGGTACTGCCTTGGACACGGCATTAAGAAAATTACGTGGTGTCCCATGCAGAGCCAGACCCAGCATCAGAAAGACAAAGTTATAGGTATTTAAACTGGAAATAGCCAGAATTGGATTCTGCTGGGTAAATTCGAGAATCATCCAGCCTATACCAATCGCCACCACTAGTATGGTTAAGATTGGTGAATTTTCTAGCCAGTCTCCCGGGCGGCTAGACTTTGATTCCGGCTTTTTCTCAGTTTCAAAGTCCAGTTTAAAATCCTGCATGGTCTTGACGTTTTCACCTTTAGGGGCAGACCAGTAGGCAATTGCAATTGAGACAATGATCAGTACCAAAGTCATAACGATGGATTGCCACAGAAAAATTGTTTCAGTGAAGGGAATAACCCCGGTAAGCTGATAAATAGATTCAGGTAAACTGTCTTTATTGGCTTGTAGCTGGGCAGCAGATGAACTGATACCCAGTGCCCAAGTCGCACCCATACCAATAATAGCTGCAGCAGCCGCGGCCCGGTAGTCCATTCGCAGTTCAGTACGTTTTGCCAGTGCAATCACTAAAAGAGCCGTCAAAATAGTACTCACGGCCCAATTGACAAGGGAAATCAGCAGACTGACGGTAGCAACCAGTACAATTGCTCCACGACCGGAACTGGGTATAAGAGCCATTTTCTGAATAAGGAGTTCGACGGGTCTGGAAACCGAAACCACATAGCCGACAATAATCAGCATGGTCATTTGTAGGGTAAATGGAATGAGACTCCAGAATCCATCACCAAAAGCTTCAGCTACAGCTTGGGCCGGAGCACCGATCGTCATCGCGGCAATTGAAACAATGATGACTCCCAGTAAAGCGAAGATATAAGAGTCAGGAAACCATTTTTCTGACCAGTTACTGATACGAAGAGCGAACCGCTCAAGTAATCCTTGATGTTTATACATAGTTTTTGAAATCCATTTGTCTGTTTATTCTTAGATATGGTATCTAGCTGCCCATAGCCTGTTTTATTATTTACTTAGGACACACAAAGCAGCCGAAGCTGCTTTTTTATTCACATGATTTTTATAGTATTGGATCAGGCTGCATCATTCTCTAGCTGTACATTTAGCTGTACGCCTGTAACTGCCTGAATCTGCTCTAGCGTCACCTCTTTGGCCAGTTCTATCAGTTTCACCCCTGCGGCGTCAATATCCATCACACCAAGGTCGGTAATAATCCGGTGGACTACACCTTTACCTGTAAGTGGCAGGCTACACTGTTTTACAATTTTTGGTGTTCCATCTTTCGCATAGTGCTCCATCAGCACCACGACTTTTTGTACACCTGCAACCAGATCCATGGCTCCGCCCATGCCCTTAACTTTCTTGCCCGGAATCATCCAGTTGGCCAGATCTCCCTGTTCGGAAACTTCCATTGCTCCTAAAATCGCAATATTGACGTGTCCACCACGAATCATGGCAAAGGATTCAGCACTTGAGAAAAATGCAGCGCCGGGCCGGGCTGTTACGGTCTGCTTACCCGCATTGATCAGATCAGCATCCACCGTTTCTTCAGTCGGAAACTCCCCAATCCCCAGTAAACCGTTTTCAGACTGGAGCCAGACATTGACCTGTTCTGGAATATAGTTGGCGACCAGGGTCGGCAATCCAATACCCAGGTTGACATAAAATCCGTCTTCAAGCTCCTGTGCGGCACGCTGTGCCATTTCATTACGTGACCAGACCATATTTATCCCTCCGCCGTTTTCAGTGTCATCTGTTCAATCCGTTTTTCAGGTGTGGCATTGAGTACAATACGGTTAACATAGATTCCCGGCAGGTGAATAGCATCCGGATCCAGCTCACCAATCTCGACAATCTGTTCAACTTCAGCCACAGTAATTTTTCCGGCCATGGCACAGACCGGATTAAAGTTCTGCGCGGTTTTGCGAAAGACCAGATTCCCGGCTTTGTCGGCTTTATAGGCTTTAACCAGCGATATATCGGCTATCAGTGATTCTTCCATGATATAGGTTTTGCCGTTGAACTCTCGCTCTTCCTTCCCTTCAGCAATGAGAGTGCCTACGCCGGTCTGGGTAAAAAAAGCGGGGATACCAGCACCGCCGGCCCGCAGTTTTTCGGCCAGTGTACCTTGAGGGGTAAGTTCAACTTCAAGTTCACCACTCAGGTATTGACGCTCAAATTCTTTATTTTCTCCAACATAGGATGAAATCATTTTCTTGATCTGACGGGTAGCCAGCAGCTTCCCCAAACCGAAGTCATCTACTCCTGCATTATTGGAAATACAGGTCAGGTCTTTTACTCCGGTTTCTTTTAGAGCTGAAATCAGAGCTTCAGGAATGCCACACAGGCCAAAACCACCGACTGCCAGAGTCTGTCCATTTGCGACTACATCCTGAAGGGCAGCAGTTGCACTTTCATAGACTTTATTCATAAGTTGAATTCCTATGGTTTAAGCGGTAGTTTGATCCAGTTCGTCAGCATGCAAAAAATGAGTATGATGAGGCGCACGCTTGGTTTTACTCCATTCTTCTAGCATCTCATATTTCATTTCTTCAGTAATCATGGCAATTTTCTGCGGGGCTTTTTCATCATCATAAGCCAGCTCCAAACGGTGACCGTTTGGATCAAAGAAATAAATTGAATGGAAAATGCCGTGGTTAGTAATACCGAGTACATCTACACCATTTGCCTCTAGATGTGCTTTGGCGGCTTCAAGAGCTGTACGGTCTTTAACTTTCAATGCAATATGCTGGACCCATTTTGGTGTATTTTCGTCGCGGCCCATTTCTGGCTGGGTTGGCAGTTCAAAAAAAGCAAGAACATTACCATTCCCGGCATCTAAAAACAGGTGCATATAAGGGTCAAAAGCTTTGGTAGAAGGTACATGGTCTTCGGCAAATGCCAGAATAAAATCCATGTTCAGGTTTTTCTTATACCATTCGACGGTTTCTTTAGCATCTTTACAGCGATAGGCCACATGGTGAATTTTTTCGATTTGAATAGTCATGAACAAATGTCCTTATTTTTTATGCGGCATCCGACTGCGCTTCTGGCGCAGCATTCTGGAATGCGCTCAATGTTGAGCAGTGTGTATAAATACATTCAATTTTGGGGAAAGCTGTCAGGTCAATATTAAAACGCTTGGCGTTATAGACCTGAGGAATCAGGCAGCAGTCTGCCAGTGTAGGAGTATCGTTAAAACAGTAGCTGCCATTTGAGTCGTGTAATAAAGCTTCAAGTGCTTTAAAACCTTCAGTCACCCAATGGGCGTACCATTCAGATTTTGCTGTTTCACCAATTTGCAGGGTTTGACTTAAATACTGTAATACCCGCAGATTGTTCACCGGATGAATATCACAAGCAATACTCTGACAAAATGCCCGAATTCTTGCTCGCGAATGTGCATCTTTGGGTAAGAGGGGCGTTTCAGGATGAGTTTCTTCAAGATACTCTAAGATACTCATGGACTGGCCCAGATTGAAGTCTCCATCTGTGAGCGTAGGCACCAGTGCAGTTGGGTTCATGCGGCAGTAAGCTTCAGAACGCTGTTCGCCTCCATTTTTCAGCAGATGTACAGGCACAAGTTCGTAGTGCAGTCCTTTAAGATTCAGGGCAATACGCACCCGATAAGCCGCGGAACTACGGAAGTAACTATACAGCTTCATGTTGCTCTACCTCTGATTCATCAGTATTAAAATCAAACTGGACAGCTGGCAGTACCTTGCCGCTTACCTCACCAAAACCGATACGCAGACCATCTTTTTCACAGTAGCCTTTCATGACCAGGGTATCGCCATCTTGTAAGAAACTGCGCTGTTCGCCATTTGAGAGTGTAAGTGGCTTGGTCGTATTCCAGGTAAGCTCCAGCAGGGAGCCATAAGAATCGGGGGTAGGGCCAGAAATGGTACCTGAACCCATCAAGTCACCGACCTGAACGTTACAGCCAGAAATCGTATGGTGAGTCAGTTGCTGGGCCATTGACCAGTACATATATTTAAAGTTGGTTTGGCAGATCACATCGGCCTGTACCTGTCCGGCTGCCTGAAGTTCAACAGAAAGCTGGATATCGTAACTGTTGGCACTGTTGTCTTCACGCAGATAAGCCAATGGACGTGGTTCCTGTTCCGGACTGTTGGTCTTGAAAGGTTGCAGGGCGTCTAGCGTGACAATCCACGGTGAAATAGAGGAAGCAAACGTTTTGGCATTAAATGGACCAAGTGGTACATATTCCCATTGCTGAATATCACGTGCTGACCAGTCATTAAACAGTACCATTCCAAAAATATGGTCCCAGGCATTTTCAATGGAGATCGGTTCGCCCAGCTGGTTTGGTTTGCCAATAATAAAAGCGGTTTCCAGTTCAAAGTCGAGCTTGCGACAGGCAGTGAATACAGGGCGTTCTTCACTTGGCAGTTTAACCTGGCCCGACGGGCGAACTATATCTGTACCACTAACTACTACTGAGCTGGCACGACCATTATAGCCGACCGGAAGTTCTGACCAGTTAGGAAGCAAGGCATTCTTGGGATCACGGAACATACAGCCAACATTGGTAGCATGCTCTTTTGAAGAATAGAAATCGGTATAGCCGGGAATGTGGACTGGCAAATGTAGCACTACTTCTGAGCGTTTAAAGAAGGCTTTTTCACACAGTTCGCTATTATCACGTAGTTCTGGATTTGTACTGGAAAGAAGGAATTGCAGGGTAGAGCGAACTTGAGTCCACTGATCACGTCCAGACTCAATAAACTGATTTAAGGTTGACTGATCAAAATAGTTTCTGCCTGCTTCAATAGTGAGTAAGCCAGCCTGTTCAAGTACTGCCAGATCTACTACATACTCACCTAGTGCAACACCGGCGCGACGTTTTCCATCAGCTGTTTCACTAAAAATACCATAAGGCAGGTTCTGAATCGGGAAATCTGAATCTGGTGCAACATCGATGAATGATTTAAGTTGTGTCGTCATTTAACTGTTCCTTTTGTCCAAATGAAGGCAGCCTGCCGCTTTTATCTGACCTGATGTATCTATGGAAATCAGGCTACTTGCTTAAAGTTAGTTCGTGTTCAGAAATTAAAATGTCTGCAAATTTTCCAAAGCTTAAGACAGCTGTTTTTATCTTAGTTCTATCATACTTATTTTTATATATTACACAATATATAATTTAATTATGAATATCGTAATAAGTGGAAATTAAAGTAATACTCAGCCATTATTTTTCGGTTTTTATATAGAATGACCTATTGAAATCCGCTTGCACCCCGGCAAAAATCCGTTATGCTGATATAGCTAATATACGATTTGTGGACCTGAACGTGCGCCTTGGCAGACTTTTAAAACAGTCTTGGCTTATCTGTTTTCTTGTTTTTGTAACAGGATGGTCTACTGTGTCTGCTCATCTGCTAAGTCATTCCGGCGGATCTCAACCTACGCAGCAAGTGAACCAGCATGTTGGCCATGCAGGCTGTCACGAAGTGTCTCATGCTGCATCACAATCTGCGCATCATTCTTGTATCAATGGTGATAACCATCAGACAGTGCAGCAGGTTCATTGTCACGATTGCAGCTCACTACATTGCAATACACTGCAAGTGGTTTTAGCAGCAGCTGATAACGTGCCTGAATCTTTACCAAATCTTTCTTTACCCGAAACAAGCCACAGCCATTATTTTGCCCGTTACTTGCCAGGATACTGGCAGGAAATTCTGCGCCCTCCTAAAGCCTGACCTTAATTTCACGATTAAAAATTATTTTTAATTATCAAGGTCAAATCATGTCTATAAAACTGAGTCAAGCCCTGTTACTGGGTGCCTGTCTGTCCTCATCCACCTGGTTAATGGCGGCAGTCAAGGAATATCATCTTACTATTGATGAACAGCTGGTGAATGTAACCGGCAAGCCACTAAAACGTATTACTGTAAATGGAAAATTTCCAGCTCCTTTACTCGAGTTTGAAGAAGGCGATGAAGCCGTAATTCATGTTTATAACAAGCTTAAAAATGAAGACTGGCGAATTCAAACATGAGGTG